>CAZVXG010000001.1:0-2882 GCA_964631635.1 uncultured bacterium
ATTCCATTGAAAGAGACTTTGATGCGGATCGAGAACATGATTTCGATGGAGAGCCGAGGAGCCTATCTTTGTTTTTCTGAAGGCGATATCAGGACTGCCTGCGGTCAGGAAACCTGCATTTGGGATCAGCTTGAAATGGAGATGCTCCTCTCATTAAAAGAAAGCCAGTTCCTGAAAAGCCGATTGCTGCCTTATACGGCTTTAAATGGGAATCGCCCAGGCGAGGGATGGGCCGTTGGGCTATTTCGCAATATCCAGGATTCCTGGATCGACTCTTATGCAGCCTTCCCGGCCGCATTTCTCAGTACCACCCATAGGAAAGAGGCGATCCGGTTTCTGAAATTTCTCCAGTCTCAACATCTCTTGATCTTCTCCGACGTGGAAATCCCCCGCCCGACCATCGACCTTCTTTTTGGGCCAAATGCGCGCTGCGTCTTCTCCGAAAATGACGATGCAATCGAAACGGATGCCTATACGGTCGTTCTCTTTGCTGCAAAATCGAGTGAGAAAGCGGTCATGATGAAATGGCTCGATCAGGAAATCCCTTTATTCGTTCTCGATTTCAGTGGCCTGAGAGACGCGTTTGCCTTTTGGAGTACGCAGTCTTGGGAGCAATGGATCCGGAAAGCCGATGAGATCAGGATTCTCTATACATCCGCTTTGATCTCCCATAAATTTGAAGAGAGGAAGAGCGAGTATATTCGCTGTCTGGGAATCCTGCAGGACTATGGGTATCTAAACTGGACCTATATCGTTGAAGCGGGTCCCTACACTCCGCTCTCTTTTTTTGAACAATTTTCCGATCGTGTTTTTTACGCCAATACGAATGATCTCTCTCTGCTTAACAAAGGCGTAAACGAAGCAAAAGCCTCTTTGGCAGCTTTTGATTATTTCGGTTTTCATGATGAAGATATGATCGTCAAGCTCACGGGCCGCTATTTTTTCAATGACGACCATTTTCTGCGCTTCGTCGCTGCGCATCCCGATGCAGATGCTTTTGGAAAACCTCATCCAGTCTTGGGAATCATGACAGGCTGTTTTGCCATGCGCGGGAAGTACTATAAGCGAATGCTTCGCGAACTTAATTTGTTGGATATGGAGATGCATTTGATCGATATAGAAAAAGTGGTGGAAAGGTTTTTTAAAAAAATGGCCTCTGAAGGGGCCGAAGTCATTTATTTGGACAACATCGGGATCACTGCAAACGTTGCGAATGTCTCCGTAGAACAATGGTAATACAGATTAAGTTTTGGATTCTTTTCATGCTCCCGATAGCGCCAATTTCGACAGCAATGACCCAAGAGCTTTTCCAGCACTACGAAGTCCATTGCAAAGAGCCTTCCGATATCAACGAACATCTCCCTTATCTAAGGCAGCTGGCGAAAGAATGTTCCTCGGCTGTTGAAATCGGCGTCAATGAAATCGTATCGACGTGGGGGATTCTCCAAGGCTTGTCTGAGAGCGAAAGCGACTGTCCATCCTATACCGGCATCGATTTGAAATACCCTTTGCTCAACAAGCTGTTTTTAGCGTCTCATCTGGCAGAGTCTGCCGGAGTGTCCTTCCAATTTATCCAGGGGAATGACTTCGAGCTCGATATTGAGCCTACCGACCTTCTTTTCATCGACTCTTGGCATACCTATTGCCATTTGACCTATGAACTGGAGAAGTTCGCGCCGAAAGTCGGCAAGTACATCGCACTGCACGATACCAGCGAGCCTTGGGGCGAGGAAGATGAGCCGTGTTATTTACAGAACATCCCGCCCTATCCCTCTCACATTCATCGCACCAAACACGGTCTTTGGCCTGCCGTTGTAGACTTCTTGAAGTCGCATCCCGAATGGAGCCTGAAAGAAAGACGGCTGAACAATCACGGATTTACGGTTCTCATGAAGGATTCACCGCGCAACAGCCTTTAATGCTTTTTTCAGTTCTTCTTTGTCTAGTTTGGCGATCCAAATTTCATAGTCGTCTTTTCCATAAGCGACATAAATATGGGGATCCATCACTACATAGCCGCCCGGAAAAATCACCCGCTTTTCGTGGGTGGATTGAGTGTAGAATCCTTCGGCTACGATCGGAAGTGGGGTATAGCGAGTGATTTCAAATGGAGGATTGGGGGAAAAAGTATACGCGCCCATAAAGTAGTGCCAGAAATCCCAACCCCACGATGCGAAGGAAGAGAGAACCGTTCCGGAATGAAAGAAGGCGAGATATTCTCCATCCACAAGCTGCGGAGAAGAACTCCCTTTCAACATGCCGAACTCCCACTCTAGTGCAGACTGGGTCTCATAACAAGAGTAGCAATCCCCGTTAAGGAGATTGGCATAAAGGATTTCGTGGGGGTTGACTGAATAGCTGATGAGGAGTTTTTTGTTCCATTCAAAGGGCTCCCAATTTTTTTGCCAGAGGTAGTGGGATTTATCTTGATGGAGGAGTCTCAAAGGAGCCGACACGGAGAACTCATTTTGTTGCATGAACAACTCGGCGATGTGCATATCTCTTCGATCGGTGTAGTCCGTATTGTTCACTTCCATGTTGTCATTGTAGATCAGAAAGATCCTCTCCTGATAAGAAAACAGCCGCGCGTCTTCAGATTGCGATTGGACTTGGCTGTTTTTGGTCCGCGTGGAAATCAGTCGAGGCGTTGAAATCGGTTCGAAAGATTCGTTGAGAAGGACAATGCCGATATAGCTGAGCCATGGATTGGAATAGCGGTCTGGAGAATAGCGGAAACACATCAAAATCCCGCCATCGACTTTCAGAATCGATGGATTATATGAGTCGGGAAACTCTTCGAATTCGATTCTCTTCGTCTCGATGACGATTTTTTGATCGAAAGCGATCTCTTCAAAACATTCCTGAATCGAAGCGAAACCGTG
>CAZVXG010000001.1:2982-15786 GCA_964631635.1 uncultured bacterium
ATATCATCTAAAGTTGCATTAAATAGGATCGGATTGTTTTTAAATCGACCGTGCAAAGATACGCTTTGTTGTCTTCAATGCCAAGAGCAAGAATCAAGTGGGTTCCTTCGTGATTGAGAGTCATGCTCCCGCAAAATTCCACTCCTTGATGAAGAAAAGTAAACGGCTTGGAAATGTTCATTGCGAAGAAACGATGATCGAGGTAGACGAACCGATGGAGATAGCAACGGGTATAGTCTGGGAAGTGGACCACTTCATGAACGAGAACCAGGTACCCATTGTCAAAAGGAATGGGACCCGCAGATCCTCGGAATTGGGTCAAATCCCATGTAGGCTCATACCTTAAATCGAGCTTGCATTCTCCCGTTTCCAGATCGGGTTGGTAGATCGTAAATGGATCATAGGAATAGATGATGCGCAGCGCCTCATCTTTGATAAAGGGAAGCCAATTTTTCTCGCAGCGCATCGGATCGGGGCCATGTAAAAGCACCATTGTTTCCACCTCTGCATCGCTTCCGATCTTGCAGAGAGAGACTCGAGGGACTCCATCTGAAGTGTTGTCTCGGGTCGTACAGGTAAACCAGGTAGCGCCTTGAAATTCAAAAATCCTGGGATCTTCCAGGCCCAAAACATTGCAGAAAGGGAGCCGACTTCGAACCAGGTTTTCGACGATCTCATTTTGGGAAAGAAGTTGAAATTGCTTAGTGTATTCTAAGAGAAAATTCCTCGTATTGAAATATCCTGTCGGATCGATTGTTTCAAACTCTTTCGCTCCTTTTTGCGTGTAATTTACAGACCTGCAAACGACTCGGTAGCCGTTCCCTGTTTTTAGAATCGAAGGATTCATAGGATGATACCTCTCCCCGCTCTCTTCCGCGATGGGAGGGAGATCGATTTGGATCGGTCGGAAATGGGCGTTTTTTATGTTTTGCGTATAAAAAAGGATGTTCCTATAGGTCTGGTTTTTGATTTGCCATGGGACGTCTTTCCTGAGTAAAAGGTCGCTTGCAGCCTTGTACCCATCCCCCTTGAACCGAGTATAATAGGATACGATAGACAGCTCTTCGTCGAAATGGTAATCGCTCGATTGAAAAACTCGCGAGCCATGTTTGGCGAGCAGATAGGCGAGATCGTTTTTCCCATCCATTCTGTAATGAATTGCGATTTTTAGAAGAGCATCGGGTCGATTAGGATCAGTTTGATACGCTTCGAGATACCAGTAGAGGGCGCTTTGCCAATCCTTCAGGCATTCATAACAGAGGCCTAGATGGTATTTCGATGCCCAAATCTGCTCTTTTTCTCCCTGATTTTCAAGTCTGGCGAGATACCAATCAATGGCTTCTTTAAATTGATTCACTGCCTCGTAGGATTGAGCGAGTCGGAAAATAAGATCTGGATTATCAGGGGAGTTCTTGTGCAATTGGGAATAATATTCAATCTCATCTGCCGAAAGGCATATTGAAATCAGAACCAACAGACAGCGAACAAGCTCGCCAAGTCTTCGGCAGAGGGCCGGGTTTCCCGCTTCGGGATTAAAAAGCCTGTGCATAACTCTTCATAACCTCTATGAGTTCGGCAGTTTGATCCGTTTTTTTGATCCAAAGAAGGGTCCCTTTGCCTTTAGGGATGAAAATCGTTTCATAGTTTTCAGGCGTTGCAACTTTGCGATATCCATAAATATCTCTTGTCTCAGGGGAAAGGAAGGAATAGCAGTCATGGGCCAAAATAATCGGCGATTTTTCAAAGAGAAGCTGTACGAGAACTCCTCGATGTAGAATCCCAGGATCTACGAGAGCGAGGTCTACTTTATTGAATTTCGTGAGATTGCCGATGAAAGTTTTCAAGTCCGTTAAATAAGCGTCGTCTTCGGGAAACTGACCTGTCGCTACAAAGTATTTTTCCGCTTCGTAAAGTTTGGGTGTGGCGAAATACTTATAGGGCGCCCAAGCAAAATCGCTTGAATAATTGCTGAAAAAGGCGACGGGAATCCAATTTGAATATCCCTTGTAGAGATCGAGACAATATTTGATCCAATTTGGCCCAAGCCCTGCCGTAACGAATTCGACGGAAATCACTTTTGTGCAGTTGTCCAAAAAAAACTTCGTCGAATACCCCAGCCCGAATTCCAGCAGCACTTTCACTTTGCAGGTCTCAAAGATTTTCTTTATATGAGCAATATGGTCGCATTGGCCAGTCTCGTTGCCTGTTTGGATCAAAAAGTCATAGGTAATCTCATCGACTTTTGCAGGTTGGGCGGACTGGGCAATCCCTGCCAGCGATAAGAATAGGATCAAATATTTCATACACTCTCTTTGTTTAAATAATTAGGGGCGCCATTGTCGGATGCGGCTTTGGGTACATTCGAAACGATATCTTCTGCAAGGGTATAGAGCTTAATTCCTCGAGGAAAAATGTATTCCATGTCATAGGGGAAAAAGATCTGATGCGCTTTGAAATACGCGAGCAATTTTTGGATGCCGGACCTTCGGATGATCATAGAAGTCGCCCCGCTTCTCGCTCCGATTTCGTAAAAATCGGGGCTGATCCTTGTTTTCTTTGCGAAATCATTGGTGGAGAATCCGAGATAATCAGGTCTTTTTCCAGCCCAATAGGTCGTCGTGTACATTCCATTTGCATCGCGCATATCCCGGTCGGTGAAGAGGATATCCCAATTTTCCTTTCCAACCAGCGCATCGAGCCGTTCGATGACATTCGGCAAGATTCTGGGATCGCAAAGCACTTCGATATCGTCTTCCATCACCCAAATCGTCTCATAGCCGGAATCGAAAGCATCCTGGAGGACGGAAATATGGCTTAAACAGATCCCGACAGTGCCTCGAGCCATGCAGTGGCAAAAGTAACTTTGCCCATAATTTTGGATCACTTGGTGGCTTGGCTCGAAATGACCATCCAAAGGATAGGCAGTGCCTAAAAATCCTCCTTCCATTTCGATCGAATATTTCAATGCGACATCATTTAGAGCTTCTAAACTCAACTCCCATCCGTTCACAGCCGAAAACCGATAGGGATAGATTTGGAAGGGAGCGAGTTGATCCAGCGATGCCCGAAATTTTTCAGGTCTTTGATCGAGATTGATCAGGTAAATAAAATCAATCCCGTTCATGGAATGGACAGGCGACTTATTGCACGCTTTTTTCAGATGGTCTTCGAGATCGGCTAAAAGAGACGCCGCAAGTGCGAAAAAGATCAGGAACCGCATAGGAGCTCTTCAGAAGTGAGATACGAGCGATGTTTCGGATCTTCTCGAAGGCCGCCATTCGGGCCTTTCCCATATGCAGGATAGCGATAGAGTTTTTGGACATCGTTCGCATGTTTGAATTGCAGCCCCGACTCCTTGAGGACATCGTCGCGAATAAAAAATAAATTCACCCCTGCTTTTTCCACGTAGACGAGCGAATACCCTTTTTTCCTTCCCAAATTGTACATCGCCAGGATGCTGGCGCCGAAATAATTCCATTCATCGCCGCAGTAGTAGGGCCGATATTTCGCCACCTTGTCTTCATTCGGAAGATGAGTTGCATTATATTTGATCGCAACGACCTTTGGCTTGTATTTGGGGTCGAGGTTATTCCAAATATAAAACTCGTTGTAATTGTCTATGCAGAGGAGATCGAACGCCTCGGGAACCCTATATTTATTAAATAGCCCATTAATATTATCTGCAGTTGCGAATTCCTTATAGAGTTTGTATTCCAAAATTTCATTCGCTCTGTCCATCAACAGGCAGTTCCATCCTTGGAGGCGCAGCAAATAGGAGTTGCTGTGAGTAATCCCGTCGCCTGCGCTGAATTCCACTACATAGCGTAAAGAAGGGAGGATTAGCTGAAAGATCTGCGCAATGATCCCATCTTCTCCGCGGGAGCTGTAGAGCTTTTTTTCGTAAGGGGCAAGGTCTATCTCTTCACATGCGAGACTGGAAAAAACAAACAATAGAGTCAGGATCTTCTTGATCATAATCATCTCTTCTTAAACAATATGCAGTTGCCGTTATCGATTAAACGCATCACTTCGCAAGTTTGCGCAAGGCGCTCCACGGCATCTTGCCGCTCTTTCCATAGAGTATCGTTCATCCAGATGTACCCCCCTCTTTTCACTTTTGGAAGATAGAGTTCGACATCTTGGAGAGAGCAAAATTCACTGTGATTCCCATCGAGATACAAAATATCGATCTCTTCAATTGCAGAGACTGCTTCCTCTGAGGTCGATCGGATTGTTTCGGCATATTCTTGCAGTTTGTGTTTTTTCAGCATGTTGTTATACGACTGGTAGATATAATTGATATTCAGAGATCCCCACCATTTTAAATGCGTAGCGTCTTCGACTGGGTCTAAGTATTTGATGCATTCGATCTTATCCCAAGGATCGATTCCGATGACGACTCCTGTGCCCAAGTATTTCAGAGCTGAGGCAACGGGAAAAAGGGACGAGCCTCCAAATACTCCAATTTCGACGCAAACTTCAGGTTCTGTTTCTAAAACCAGGTCGATGAATGCCAACGCTTTCTCTTTTGAACACCAACCTTCCAAAGTGGGAAGGGCTGTGCAAACTTCATGTTTCAAGACGTCGACCGTTACATCGGCATTGAGAACAGTAAGACTAAGTAAGAAAACTAATATTTTTTTCATGGCTTATACCAAATCCCCCATAGGCATGATTCATTGATTTCGGCGATTTTATGACAGTGTTCATTCAAATAGTCGATGGCATGGCGCGTGGTGGCGACTCCATTTTCAAACCAGTTCATGTCGTCAAAGACGATCCAGCCTCCTCTTTTCACTAAGGGAACCCATTTCGTCACATCTATGTAGGAGGTCACATCGGAATGATTGCCATCGATATGAAGGATATCGATGTCGTGGATTGGAGGGGCTGCAGAAGACGTAGCGCGGATCAGGGTGACTGTATCGCAGAGCCTCTCCCAGTCGAGTACGCTCTCAAGCTTCCTTAAAACGCTTTCGTGATCTGCATGACCCCAGAAGGCGATGTTGCCTTCATGCGTTACCCCTTCGATCGAAGCCTGGTTGTCCCAGGGATCCACCCCATAGATGTGCCCGTTTTGGCCCATCCTTTTTAACGCATGAGCCATAGGAAGCAGCGATTTCCCCCCCCAAACGCCGATTTCAACAATGGTCTTGTCTCCGCTCGCCAGGATGATGTCGATTAATACCGATGCTTTTTGATGAGAGCACCAGCCTTCGACTTGATCCATGCATTTGAAGGCGTCTGTTTTATTTCCAATCGTTGCAGGACGTCGATCCACAACATATTCAAAATGAGACTCGGGTTGTTCATAAATGACTTCTTGCATTACTTCTTCTCATAGTTGGGAGCTCCGTTGTCGGACGGAGCGGTGGGTTGTGTCGAGACGAGATCGGTTCTTGCCGAGAAAAGTTGGAGGCCGCTTGGGAAGACAAAATCGATGTCGTAAGGAAGAAAAATGTGATATTGCTTCAAGAAATCCAGAATTTTTTTCATCCCGGATCTTCTAACGATCATCGAGTATGCGCCAAATCGCGCGCCTATTTTTTTTATGTTTTCGCTTACGTCGAATCTCTGCGAAAACTGTTCAGGATGCTCGGGATAGTAATTTGGCCTCCAGGCAAATCCGTAGCTTGGGACATATTCCCCTCGAGTGTTTTTCGTATCTGGATCTGTGAAGAAGACATCCCATCCGCTTTTACCGAAAAGAGAGTCTAATTCATCGATGATCCCAGAGAGCATGTGGGGATCTCGGATCACATCGATATCGTCTTCCATGACCCATATGGTTTCATAACCGGAATCGAAGGCGTCTTGCAAAATCGAAAGGTGGCTGAGGGCAATGCCGATGGCGCCTCTCGACATGCAGTGGCAAAAATAATTCCTGCCGAGAAGATGGACCTGCTCATGCTTTGGGAGCAGATCTTCCTCATAGTAGGTCCCCCATTTGTCCCTGTTCATCCATGGCTGCAGGCAGACGCCAACATCGTTGATCGTCTCCAGGGACAGTTCCCATCCGTTCACTGCAGAAAAGCGGTAAGGATGGATCCCGTATAAGCTCAATTGCTCTGAGCATTTTGCAAATTTTTCGGGTCGTCGATCCAGGTTGATACAATAGATAAAATCGATGTTTCGCATCGAATGGGTGCCAGATTTCCCGATGGCTGGTTTGAAATGGTCCGAGAGCTTGGCATCCATCGATGCCAGGGATAGACAGAGGGTGAAGACAATCGATCCAACCGTACTGGGTTTCATAGAGCGAAAGATCGTATTGAAATTTCGAAAAAAATGGAACAAAAAAATTTACTGAGCAGGGTCCTAAAGCAGGGTCAAGGAGGTCGAGTTTTTGAGAGCTGGCTCCTTATTTTGCTCGAAGAGGATGAAAACCTTCTGCAAAAATCCTTGCGAGGATAAAATCATTCCTCATCTCAATGAGGATCGTTCATGTACAAAACACCTTTCTACATTCTTACTTTGATCGTCTTGCTGATTACAAAACAGCTTTCATCCGCCCCTATCGAACCCGTCCTTGATTCAGAGAGAGAACTGCCCCTCTTGTCTGAAGAATCGATCCTTCCCTCAGTCGCAGATGAGGAGATTGAGAACATCTCGGAACTGGCCTTATCTCA
Source organism: uncultured bacterium (assembly GCA_964631635.1). Taxonomy (GTDB): domain Bacteria; phylum Chlamydiota; class Chlamydiia; order Chlamydiales; family SM23-39; genus DALYFE01. The sequence continues at coordinate 9,612 of CAZVXG010000001.1, forward strand.
AGAGGAATCCCTTGAGTTTGAAGAAGAATCTTTGGGAATTGCGAATCAGCCTGTAGAATTGCCGAAACTCTGTTTGCACATGATCGTCAAGAACGAATCCCATGTGATCGAACGTTGTCTGAAATCAGTCATGCCCCTGATCGACTATTGGGTGATCGTCGACACTGGCTCTACCGATGGAACGCAAGACATCGTTCGAGCCTTTTTGAAAAATATTCCCGGAGAGCTCCACGAAATCCCCTGGAAGAATTTCGGGGAAACTCGTTCGGAGGCAATTGCCTTTGCGTTGGACAAAGCGGAGTATATTCTCCTCATGGACGCTGACGACATCCTTGCATTCGATGGCGCCGCGGAGATTCCGCCTCTCTACAAAGACCAATACAACCTTTGGCGCGGCGTGAAAGGATTCACTTACCAAAGACCCCAAATCATCAAAGGCGATCTTCCCTGGAGATACGTAGGCGTGACCCATGAGTATTTAGATTGCCGGGTCCCCTATACATCGGAAATATTGGAAAGCGTCAAATACATCACGCTGGATGACGGCGCCCTATCCCGCGATTTGAACCTGAAATTCCAGAAGAACATACAGCTTTTGGAAGAGGGACTAAAGAAAGAACCGGACAACGACCGCTATGCCTTCTATTTAGCAGAAAGCTATAAAGATGCAGGAGAAAAAGGGAAAGCGCTGGAAATGTACCAAAAACGGGTCAACATGGGCGGATGGGACCAAGAGGTCTTCTGCTCGAAGCTCCAGATTTCCCACATCATGAGGGATCTGAAATTTCCGACGGATGTCGTTCTCGAATCTTACAAAGACGCCCATAACTACCGTCCTCACCGCTCCGAACCTGTCTATTTCATGGCCGAAATCTTGAATCAGTGCGGCCGATACAAAGAGGCCTACCGCGTTCTGCAAGCATACGACCTCATCTTAAAGCCATCTGAGAAAGACGCGATGTTTAATCTGGATTGGATTGAAGACTACGGCCTACTCTTTCAATTTTCGATCTGCTCCTATTATACAAACCATTGCGAAGAATCGCTAGATGCCTGCAACGAGCTGTTGGAAAATGCCGATCTCCCTGATTCCTGGCGCGCCCTTACGGAGGCCAACAGAGAATTTCCCATGATGAAACTAAAAGAAAAAATCTCCCAAGAAGCTGCGCGGCTTGACCCAGCTCTCCGATAGAGAGCTGGGAAGAATTTTTCTCTTTAAGGGAACGCAACCGTGATAATCCGACTATGCGACATCTGATCATCAATAGCCGCTACTCCATAAGTTACAGGTCCATTTTGGGCCCTGTTATTATCTATGAATTGCGTAACATCAGAACCTACTTGGCTAATGAATGTGCCATTGCGATAAACGAGGTATCCAACAACAGTAGGATCCGTGCTTGCTACCCAACTTAAAGTATTGTAATACTCAGTGAATACGTCAAAATTATTGTTGCTTTGCGTGACTGTTAAACTCGAAGGAGGTAAAACAAGTGTTTTGACCCCAGTAGAAGCCGCAACTGAATTAAACATCCCATTAGAGCTGATCCAAACTGCAGCGGAATTGATCACATTTCCCGTCACGGTTGCCGCAACATAAGGATTCGCATTTTCCGTTCCTGTTGAAATATTCAGGGGAACAGACCAAGCGCTGTTCATAAATCCTGTGATATCTAACTCAGAAGATTGGATCTGCAAAGCAACTCCGTTGTAAAACATGTAAAGAGCTATCGCATCTCCCAATGAAGCAACAGCAAAAGCTGGTTGATAGGAATATAAATTTGCGTCTACCAGCTCTGTAGACTCTGTCCATTCCCCATAGACAGGTCTTATGGCAGATTCGATGGTCAGGCTCTCGTCGTTGAAAGATGTACTCCAAAGAGCCACTGCATTCCCCGAGACATCATAGGCCACACGCGCTACAAGATTAGCCGGATTGGTTATTCCAGGCGATGAAAGAGAAGCGATAGGTCCCCAATTGCCTGCCGCGGATTTGGTAGCAGACTGCACGACAACGGAAGAATAGACAGATCCATTCAGACGGAAAGTATACCATACTGCTGTCGCATTGCCATTCGTATCGACCGCAACATGAGCATAAGCCGATTGAAAATTGACGTTTGAAATGGGAGTCGCGCTGCTCCATGAACCAGAAGAAACAAGTTTTGTAGAAGCATACACAATAGCGACTGAACCTGCCGTGCTATGCCAGGCTATAACAGCTCTGGTATTCGAACCAGAACCTCCAATAGCCACATTGGGGAAAACTGCATTATTCCCTGGGGTGGTGATAGTCACAGAGTTTTGCCAATTTGCACCAAAAAGCTTGATTGCCGCTTGAATAATTCCATTTGTAGCCCAAGCAGCTACCACATCACCCGCAACATCCACTGCAAGACTTGGCGAAGTGGCAGTTGAACCAGAAAAGAGCGTGACTGCAGCACTCCAAGTCCCATTGAGAGTTTTTGAAGATGCCTTAACGTTCCCATTTTGCACCCATACCGCAGTTGAATTCCCATTCAAATCGGAAACAACTTTGGGAGCAGAGGCCCCTGAACCAGATAAAGTGACTGCAGAACCCCAGTTCATATTCACTGGTTTCGATTTTGCTTTTACGAACCCATTTTCAATCCAAACTGCAACGACATCCCCATTCGCATCCATGGAAATACGAGGAGTAGCTGCACTGATTCCCGAAGTGGAAAGGGTATCGGGAGGGAATGTCCATTCGATATCACTACCTATCAATTGCGAAAAACAAAATAAAGCAAATAATATATTTTTCATGACTAAACCTCTTTAAATAAATTAAGGAAAATTGACATTCACAATTTGACTTAGGGCAAATTCCCCATCAACTGCTGCAACACCGTAGGTAACGGATCCATTTTGTACTTGATTATGATCAAAAATTTGAATAGTAGCTGCGCTTACCTGAGCAAAAAGTTGGCCGTCGCGATAAACAGCATATTCTATAACATTAGGATCTGTGCTTGCAACCCAGCTTATTGTATTATAATAATCTTGAAACACGCCGAAATCATTAACATTTTGTGTTACCGTTACACTGGTTGGAGGGCCCACAGACAACTTAGATCCGCTTGAAGCTTGGACCGTAGTATTGGTTCCGTCAGAGGTAAGCCAAACGACTGTAGCATACGCTGTCCCTGTGCTTGAGTCATAGCTTGCGCCAACACGTGAATACCCATTATCGGATCCCGTAGAGAGGGAAACAATGGATACCAAAGAAGGCAACAAAAGAAGCCCTGATGTATTTGTTTCTGCAGCCTGAACAAGCACGTTAGTGCCGTCAAACTCCATATAGGTTACTGCAGTATTTCCTATTGAATCAGTCGATATCTGCCCGTTTAAGGTATACAAGTTTCGAGACACGACTTCATTAAAACCACTCCAAGCGCCTCCTGGTGGTTTCAAGACGATTTCCAGATTAAAAGACGAACCCTCGCGAGACGTAGACCAAATAGCTATCTTATTGCCTGACCCATCGGTATTAATGGATGCAAATAGGTTGGCAGGGTTGACCACTCCTGTATCTGAAATCTGAATCGGAAAGCTCCAAGAACTACCCACCGATGGCAAAAAAGCTGAATAAACAAATACGTTAGAATAGGCGTCGCCTGCCACTAAATAGCGAAACCAAATCACATCGGTATCTCCATTTGGAGCCACTGAAACGTGCGGATAATTCATGCTAAACGCCGATGGAGCAGGAAGAATATTGATAGCAGATCCCCAAACACCGCCGACGGTTTGAGTGGCAGATTCCACGGTGCGTGCTCCCGATACTAAAACAGTGCTCCAAACTGCAACAACTTTCCCGTTGGCGCCAATTGCGACGTCAGGATTGCTTGAGTTGGCGGGTGAGATCTGGCTAACAAGGCTCCAAGATCCACCAAAGAGCAATGAGGAAGATTCAATAAACCCACTTCTTGCCCAGACTACCGCCATATTCCCGCTCGCATTAACGGCAATCACTGGATGAGACGCTCCAGAAGCGGACAAAGTGGTAGCAGTCGTCCAATTCCCACCCAATGGCAATGTCGATGATGTGACGATTCCACTTGATTCAATCCACACAGCTGTTACATTCCCACTTCCATCGCATCCAAGCATGGGAGAAGAAGCTCCAGACATCGATAAGATAGCGGGGGTCCCCCAACTTCCGCCTAGAGGTAAAAAACTGGCATGTACCTGGCTATTTTCCACCCATATAGCTGTCGCATTGCCAAGTACATCCATGACTACTTGCGCCTCAGAGGAGTTATCCATAGATGAAGACGAAAGAGTAACCGGAGAAGACCAAGTAAATTCGGCCATTAGTTGAGAAGACGCCATTAACAAGAGAACGAAGATTTTTTTCACGCTCACCATCACTTTTAACCTGAGTTTTTTTTGCCGAATTAAACTCAAACTCAGGTTGCTGATGAGCGTAATTCCAAAAAACTTGAAGAAGAGATTGGGATCGTAACTCTGTTATCAATGCGGATCAAGTATTTTTTTTAACATCTTTAAAAAATCTCCTTTGCGACAAGGTGAATCGCTCTATGCAAAGAGGTGTTTTTTATGAAAATTTGACCAGTGTTTTGCTGGCATTGAGAACCACTACAGAAACCTGCGAACATACTGACCATCCCGGTAGTTGGCGGCGATCTTTCGCGAAGCACTGGAACAAAAAATCTCGCCGCCAAAATTCACAGAACCTAACGGCGCACGATTACCAAATTGGCGGATAACCCATCTTCTGAAGCATTTCTGGAATATAGCGATAAATGGTCCTTTCTTGATCTTCTATTTCATATCCTCTTTCGAGCAAGTCTTCTAATTCCTCGTTAGTGAACGCCTTTTGATTCACTCGCAGCTTTTCTTTCAGTTTCGCGATATCAGTAAATCCCATATTCCGATTGATGTAATTGTTGATGCGCATCTCATATTTATTAACTCGAACTGCTAATTGAGAATTCTTAAATTCATACTTAAAAGGGGGCCAGGTAAAAGTTTCACACAATTCAGGTTTAAAAATCGTTTTTTCCACGTCTCTCCAGATATTTTCTTCTTCTGGTTCCCCAACTTTATTTAGATTTTCAATCAACAACTTTTTTTTGGAAATTTGATCCACTCTGGAAACGTCATAGAAATCTCGAGAAAGGATCACGCCGGGATATCGATCGTAATGATCTAAAATATCAGTCAGCTTTTCTGCATTTGCTGGCAAAAGATATTCATCGATATCGATGATTACCAGCCATTTAGTTTGATTCAATGCGCGAAACTTAGTTGCATTTTCGTAGGCAGAAACTTGTGTGCTCAAGGCCCATATCTCATCATTGTTCTTCTGTAAAGCATCTGGCCATGCAATCAAGGTAACAATTCCTGCTTTAATGTAGGGTTGTAATACAGTGTTTGGGCGATCCACACTGTTGTTATCGTATAAATAAAAATGATCAACACCTACTAATCGATGATATTCAATCCATTCCTTTAAATACCTCTTCTCATTTTTGAAAATCGCACAAATAGACAAATTATATTTTTTACCTCTTGGCAGTTTTTCAATGGCAAAAGCGCAAGGCAAATGCACTATTATTAAAAACAAGAAAATTCTAAACATATTCATACTTTCACTGCAATTTGATGATCGTCAAATAGGCAACAATATTTGTATTATTGCCGGCGTTCCGGATACTTGCATTCGCGCCGCCTGTATTTACTACTGTTAAAGTAGTAGGATTTACAGTGACTTGCACGATATTCGTTAGACTCCCCATGATCGTTTGGCCATTTGCTTGCAAAACGTTCGTAGCGCTTACAACGCCATTCACTTCCAGCGTAAATTGGGGGGTACCGCCCATGACTGTATACCCCCAAGTCACTTGATAAAAACCAGTAGAAGCAATCCGCACGCCTGCATTGACTGTGCTGCCTGGATTCACCACGGAAATATTACTTCCCGCGGGAGTATTCGTGATGGCTGTAAAAGGGAGAACGCCACCCGCGATAATAGTTTGACCGCCAGCGATACCTGGAACCGATGTAAACCCAAAATCAGATGCTAAAGACCCCATTGGCCCGGTAGGGCCAGTTGGCCCGGTTGGACCTGTCGGTCCAGTTCCTCCAGTCGGACCTGTGGGTCCTGTGATTCCAGGGCCAGTGGGTC
>CAZVXG010000001.1:15886-24999 GCA_964631635.1 uncultured bacterium
TGGGTCCTGTCACGCCAGTCGGACCTGTCGGGCCAGTGATTCCGGGGCCCGTTGGACCGGTCGCCCCAGTTGGCCCAGTGGGACCCGTTGTTCCTGTCGGGCCAGTCGGTCCTGTGATTCCGGGGCCGGTGGGTCCTGTTACTCCAGTCGGACCTGTCGGTCCTGTAACACCAGTTGGCCCAGCGGGACCCGTTGTTCCTGTCGGGCCAGTCGGTCCTGTACCACCAGTCGGCCCCGTCGGTCCTGTGATTCCAGGGCCAGTGGGTCCCGTAACACCAGTTGGGCCAGTGGAACCCGTGGTTCCTGTCGGACCTGTCGGGCCAGTGATTCCGGGGCCCGTTGGACCGGTCACCCCAGTCGGTCCCGTCGGTCCTGTGATTCCAGGGCCAGTGGGTCCTGTAACACCAGTTGGCCCAGTGGAACCCGCTGTTCCTGTCGGGCCAGTCGGGCCAGTGATTCCGGGGCCCGTGGGCCCAGTCGCTCCAGTCGGACCTATGGGTCCTGTGGAGCCAGGCCCAGTCGGCCCCCCTGAAGGCCCCGTGGGTCCTGGTAGCCCAGGGGCTCCCGGAGTTCCCGGAGTTCCCGGAGGTCCCTGCTTCGGAGGCTTTCCACAATCGTCGTGGCCGCCTTTTGCAATTAAAAAAGAAGCAAATCTGACACTCGAACTTGAATTAGCAATTAAATCGGATTGAAAGAAAAAAACCAAAATTAAAAAAAGGAAATGGAGAAACTTCTTAAAAACTCTCGATATAGGAAAAAATCCTCGCATTTGCGCTTGTCTCTATTACGAGTAGATAAATGTAAACTTTTTATCCACTCCAACCATTCGAAGCAAGCAATATTTCTTTTGCCCGTCTCATGAAGATTTTGATTTAGGCGAATCAAAGCCGGAGCAGTTATACCGCCCCGGATTGTCGATGAGCCTAATTCTAAAACCTACAAGGTTGGGATTGTGATGCTAAGCTCGCTTCGCGTCAAGATTTTTTTGAAAGTATGAAAAATTGGGAACCCAGACCTTAAGCGCTCGGTAAAAAAATATTGCATTTTCTTACAAGACAATACATAGGGAATGATATATGGGACCCAAACGTTACCAAGACGCGTTGACGATGCGGGAACACATCGCTCAGCTTGTGTCTCGCTTGAAAATCCGACTGACTGACCGATGGCAAGCGAGCCAATTTACCTCGGCGTCTTCCGGTCGAAAAACCATTCTCGCGACGGTCATTTTTTGTTTCCTTCTCGCAACGGCTGCAGCGTATTATTTTGCTGACCCACCTCTTTCATGGACAAGGTATTGGAAGATATCTCAGACGTCGGAGAGCTGCTGTAACGAGACGATTGGGGCTGCGGCTTGTCCCGCGTGCATTCCCGACGCCATCCCTCCGGAAGAGTGTCTGATGCCGATTATTTCGACCAGGGAAACGAGTCGAATTTGCTGCGAGAACCAGCAGGAAGATTGCGTTCCTTCCTCAAGCTGGAGTTGGGGCAAGTTCTTTTCAAAACCTTGCCAACCCGTCCCATGCCCAAGCCGAGCGCCTTGGCCCAAGCGTCTCACTTTGAGCAGTATCGTAGGCAATCAGGGGCGAATCGATCATTCCACGAACTATTCAAGCGCAAGCCTATTGTTTGGTCCGGAATACCGATGCGGAGGGTGCTTGCCGCTATTCGATCTCCAAGGACACCGCTTCAGCGACACGACCAATGCTGCAACCGCGGGACTCATCTTTCGGTACATTCCTTCAATCGCATCGAATATGGAAGAGATCCTCGGACTGAATTTCTATTATGATTATCGCCAAGGCAGCCTTGGATATTACCAGCAGTGCAGCGTGGGGCTGGAAATCCTGGCCGACCGTTGGGAGCTGAGAGCGAACGGGTACATCCCTTTCGGCAACAAAAAAAGCTTCGAGATTTGCGATCGGGACGACAGAGGGTTTAGGAGAGTAAAGCGCGATCATCAGAAAGTATCCTACGGTTTTAACGCCGAACTTGGGGCGTACCCTGTCAAAACCTGTTCGTTTCTCATGTACCTCGCAGCCGGTCCTTATTCCATTTCGGGAAGGCCCTGTAAATTGAGAACGATTGGCGTTGAAGCGAGAATTCGTCCTCAGTATAAAGATTACTTTGCACTCGATCTAAGCTATAATTGGGATCCGCTCTTCTTATCCGTATTTCAAGCTGAATTCATTTTCTATATCCCTCTCTATCAGTTTTCTAAAAGAAGGCCAATCGGAAACTGCGCTCGAGGCCTGACGCTCCGACAGATCTATCAAAACGTCGAGCGGTTCGACGTGATGCCGCTCGGGCGCCGAACTTGCAAACGCTCTCGAGGGCATGAAGACTGAACAAAATAGCCGCCCTGCCCGAACTCGGGAGTCAGCCAATTGGACGGAGCGGTATAACTCTTTAGCGATTCTTCCAGAACGCTGGGAGTAAGAGCAGCAGCACGACATAGTATTCCAGCCTGCCGAGAAGCATCCAAAAAGTCGCCAGGATTTTCGAAAAAACAGAAAGAAAGACGAAGGAATCGGTAGGTCCTGCCGCGCGGAAGGCCGCGCCGACGTTATTCATGAAGCAAGCGATCAGGCCAAGAGAGGTCTCGGGATCGATCCCGTCGAGGACTAGCGCTACCGTGCCAAGAACGATGAAGAAAGCGACGATGCAGAAAAAAGCGAGGACAGTCAGCGCGTTCTTGTCATCGACTTCCGATGCTCCGATCCGGAGTTTCCTCACGCTGTCGGGCCGATAGAGAGACTCGAGCCGGTGGAGGACGATCTTATAGAGGATGTAGAAACGGGACGTCTTGATACCGCCCGCAGTGGACCCCGACATGCCGCCGACGAACATGAGGATCAACATGAACATCTGGACGGCAAATGGCCACCTGTCATAATTGGCTGTGACGTAGCCGGTCGTGGTTTGCAGCGAAAGGGATTGAAAACATCCCTGCCGAAACGCTTCCCCGACGGAATAAATTCCATCTCCCCCTTCCAAGCCGGCGTTTTTTTGTCCAATGAGCAATAGGGAAATGATGATACAACCGATCGCAGCAGTGGACAGAAAGAGAAAAAAGTCGGGGACGTAAATGCGGAAAAACTTGAGCCGCATCGCATGAAAAAACAAGGAAAAATTGATGCTGCCGATGATCATGAATGCGATGACGATCGATTCGGTGGCGATGCTTTGGTAACTTGCGATGCTGCCGTTGCGCACGGCAAACCCCCCTGTGGAAATAGTAGATAAAGAGGTGCATATCGCATCGAAGAGAGGCATGCTCCTATTTGTGAGGAGAAGGAGGACGATCGCCAAAAGGGTGAAAAAAACGTAGAGTTTCCAAAGGCGCGCTGCTGTTTGTCGGATCCGGGGAGTCAACCCATCTTTGATGGGGCCGGTCATTTCGATCTGATAGAGGAATTTCCCGCCGACGCCAAGCGCGGGGAGTACCGTAAGGAAAATCACGACGATTCCCATGCCCCCGATCCATTGGAGCAGGCTGCGCCAGAGCAGAAGGGCTTTGCTGACAGCTTCCACTCCGGAATAGAGAATGAGATTGGTAGCGCTGTCTCGAATCGGGGCGACCGTTCCCCAGTAAGTATAGCTTTTGTCGGGGACATGAGGGTTGGTGATATGGATGGGGATTTCCACTCCCGTGGAAGGATGGTAGGCTTTTGCGGCAATCATGGTAGAGCCCGTGGTCGTCAGTCCGGACATCGCTTCGAAATAGGCGTCCAGGGGATGAACGAGAGTCCGGCTGAAGTAGAAGGGAAGAGCGCTTACGATCGATGTGACAATCCAGATGAGGACGACGAGGAGGATGCTTTCGCGGCGATAGAGTTGTTCCGTCGGATTTCCTCCGGCTATGCGCAGGGCCTGTGCGAGAACCAGACAGACTAAGAAAGTAAAGAAAAAGGCTAGGGTGCTATGAGGCTGAAGATGGTCGGCCGGGTCGGCGATGAATTGAAAATAGGCGGCGGCGAGAAGAGGGAGGCAGAGGGCGATCGAGAGGTAGGTGAGGTATTTGCCCAGGATTTGACAGATTTTTCGGACAACCATTAGCGAGCCACTTTTATAATTTCATCAGCGGAAGTACGTGGGCAGTTGAGGGATCTGATGGGGCGGGCAGATAGCGATGACCGTGTCATCAGGAGACAGGATGCGGTTGCCGCGCCCGATCATCACTCTTCCGCGGCTTTCGATTACGGCGATGAGCAAATCGCCCGGGAGTTTGAGGTCGGAAAGGGGGATGCCGACCAGCTTGGAGGATGGAGAAACTTTCAATTCGACGATTTTGGCCTGGTCTTGGCACAGAGAAGCTACTGAGAGGATCGTCTCTTCGTGGACAATGGATAGGATGCGGTTGGCGACATTGACTTGAGCGGAGAGGGCAGGGACAACTCCTGCTTTTTCGAGAATTGAAGAGTAGCTTGCGTCGTTGATCAACGCGATGGTTTTTTTGCAGCCGAGTTCTTTACTCAGAGCCGCGATCAGGAAATTGGTGCCGTCGTCTGAGGCACAACTGACAATGGCATCGGCATCCTGGATCCGTTCCGAGCGGAATAGCTGCGGATCGCTTCCGTCTCGATTGATGATCGTCGTATGGGGCAGCTTCTTTGCAAGCTCTTCGCATCGCCTTTCATTTGCTTCGATGATGCGGACAGCGACCCGTTGATGCGCCAGGAAATAGGCGAGGTGTTCTGCTATGGCAGTGCCTCCAAAGAGGACGATCGACCGGATCCGGAATGCTGGGAAATGGAAAATCTCATGCAACTGGTGCATGACCTTCGCTTCTCCCACAAGGGTCACTTCATCGCCAGGCAGAATGTGGTCGTCTCCGTGAGGGAAAATAATTTTTTCCCCATCTGCCAGCTTCCTTCGGATCAATCCGGCGATCAGATCTTCCGGCAGCCGTAGATCGCGGATGCACGCTCCTCCCTGATCCCACCGGTCGGGAATGCTGACGGTGCGCATCTGAATGGCCCCATGGGCAAAATGTTCTACAGCGACATCCCCCGCATGGACGAGCGCATGGAACAGGTTTTGCGCCGAAAGAATTTCAGCTCCGATGAAATAATCGACGGAAAAGAGGCGGTTGAAATCCAGGCTGGTATGATTCAGATAGTCGCGCAATTTCACCCGGGCGATCGTCTTGGGGACTCCGAGATGTTTCGCCATGGAACAAGCGACTAAATTGGTCTCATCGTCCCCAGTGGCTGCGAAAAAGAAATCGGGATGATTTTCGATCGCATCTTCCAGGAGTTTCCAGCCAGGGACTGAAGCATGGATGGTCGCTAGGTCGCTTTCGCGGCTCGCTTTCTCGAGAAGTTTGGCGTCCCTGTCGATCAGGACAACGTCGTGCTCTTCCTTTGAAAGAACGGATGCCGTGTAAGAGCCCGTTGTGCCAGCCCCCAGGATCACGATGTGCATACCTCCAACGTAACTGAAATATCAGGAAAGATGCTATGCTTATCTCCAAATATATGAAGAAACACCCCCTTGGAACCGTCGTTAATTTCTGCACGAACGAGAGCCGCTTCATCAAGCCTTGCCTAGAGCAAGCGCTTCTTTTTTCGAGTCAAGTCGTCGTAAGCGTTGCCAGTCATTTCTTCGATGGGACGCCCGAAGATCGCGATTTGCTGGAACGGATCTATGCCGCCTTTCCCGAATGTCAGTTCGTCGAATATCCTTTTGCCCCAAAGCGCATTCCAAAACGGGTTTTCCAGGCTGTCCGGCCCGATGCATTCTGGCATTGCCTATCCAGGCTGATCGGTGTTTCGATGTTGCATGAGAAAATCGAATCGACCCTCTTTCTCGACGCCGATGAAATAGCAGACGGATCTCGTCTCGCCGAGTGGCTGGACTGCAGCGGCTATGAGTATTATACTGCCCTAAAACTTGCGAATTACTGGTATTTTCGCGAGCCGGTCTACCAAGCCGACGCCTTTGAAGACTCCGCTGTCCTGGTGCAAAAGAGAGCGCTGACGGCGGATCTCATTCTCGATGATAAAGAGCGGGATGCGATCTACGATTCGCTTCCCGGCCCTAAACGGCGCGCTGTCTTAGGGACGGATGGCCGCCCTTTGCTGCATCACTTCAGTTGGGTGAGGACCGAGGAGGAAATGTTGAAGAAAGTCGAGAGCTGGAGCCATCGGAAAGACCGGAATTGGAAAGAACTAGTGCGGCGCGAATTTCAGGGGCCTTTCCAGGGGACCGATTTTGTCCATGGCTATCGCTTTAAAACTGTCCCCGCGCCTTTCGAAACCTCCCGCCCTCTATTCGAACCGAGGGGAACGGGAAACGTCCGGCGCCTTTCGGAAAGCGAGCTGAAGGAATTTGTCAAAATGAAAAGCATTCCTTTTCAGCGACTTTTTTCTCGCTTTCTGCCTTGATTTTTAGCGGCAATCCTAGGATGATGGGTTGCCATGCACTGGTAGCTCAGTTGGATAGAGTACCTGGCTACGAACCAGGGGGTCAGAGGTTCGAATCCTCTCCAGTGCAATGATCCTTTATAAATTTCCTTCCGGCCCTCTTGCAACCAATGCGATCTTATTCGGCGAGGGCCGCTCTGGAGCCGTCGTCGATCCGTCGATGGGGTCGACTGAAAAGATCCTCCATCAAGCAGCGCAGAGCAACCTCCAGATAGAAAAAATTTTGCTCACTCATTCCCATTGGGATCATATCGCCGACGCCAAAGTTTTAAAGGAAAAAACCGGAGCGCTTCTGTATGTGCATCCACTGGACGCCAAAAACGTCGAAATTCCTGGGTCGGACGGCCTCCCTCTCTTCGTCCATATCCAAGGTATTGCCCCTGATCGATTCTTAAAGGAAGGAGAACCGGTCCAGGTTGGTTCCTTGCAGGTGGAAGTGATCCATACTCCCGGCCATTCTCCAGGGAGCGTCTGTTTGTACCTGAAGGATCAAAACATTCTAATTTCTGGAGACACTCTATTCCGCGGCGGCATAGGCCGCCTCGATCTCCCCACAGGCCATCCCGAAGCGATGGCGGAATCTCTTCGGAAACTAGCAAAGCTTCCTCCTCGCACGCGCGTCATTCCCGGCCACGGTCCTGACACTGAGATCGGGAAAGAAACTAAACCCGGGGAGCCTTAAGGCCCGGGATTTGGGTACGTTTGAAACCTTATTTTGCTCGAAGAGGATGTAAAGCGGTTTTACATCTAAGTTTTTGCCGTGCTATGATCTGTAACATATTACTGGAGGTATTATGTCGCTTGTAGGGAAAAAAGCACCTGAATTCAAAGCCAAGGCCGTCATCAAGGATAAAATTTATGACGATTTTTGCCTGTCTGATTTCGTCGGCAAATACATCGTCTTTTTCTTCTATCCGCTCGATTTTACTTTCGTCTGCCCGACAGAGCTCCACGCCTTTCAGGAAAAATTAAAAGAATTTGAAAAACGGAACGTCCAGATAGTCGGCTGCTCCGTCGATAGCTGCTTTTCCCATAACGCTTGGTTGGCTACCTCGAAATCCAAAGGAGGCATCCAGGGCGTCTCCTATCCAATCGTCTCCGATTTAAACAAGTCGATCTCTCGAAATTTCCAAATATTAAAAGAGGAAGAAGGGATTGCTTACAGGGGACTGTTCCTGATCGATAAAGAAGGGGTCGTACGCCATCAGATCGTCAACGACTTTCCCTTAGGCCGCTCCGTTGATGAAGCGCTCCGGATGGTCGACGCTTTGATTTTCCATGAAGAACATGGCGAAGTTTGCCCGGCGAACTGGAAAGTTGGAGCGAAAACGATGAAACCTACGGAACAGGGACTCGCCGAGTACTTCCAAGGGTGAGCAGCTCAGTTGGCGGCTATACTGCGCCCACTTAAGTTGTGTGAATTTTGACAGCGGATTTTGCATTCCAATAGCATTGGCGATTGAAATTACAAGAGGCACAAATAATGATTCCCACATTCAGAAATTTTGCGAATAATTTACGGCACCAAACTCCATATTTTCCATTGGTTACCGAATGGAATGGGGCGTTAAATATAATCATCGGCTCATCGCAGCTTCTAGTTAGCCAATACATGAGGTACAGTGCTAACTCTTATTACAATTCCCTTTCCGCGCGGCATGTTCAAATTGGATATCAAGCCCTGCGATTGGGATTGATTCAATTCGTTCCCGGATTTTTGGCAGTACTTGGCACAGCACATCTTTTAAGGACTTACAATACCACTTCGCTGATACGGCCAAGTCCATAGTGCTTTGTTGCTTGACTCTCCCTTTAGGATAGTTTATGGATACGGTAAGGTATCTATGGCCGGCGATCGCAAGGAATCCGACAGCATGGGGGAGATGCTAGTCCCTGCTGACAAATATTATGGCGCGCAAACGGCGCGCTCCCTGCTCCATTTTTCGATCGGACGGGACCTGATGCCGCCGGAATTGATCCGCTCGTTCGGGATTTTGAAAAAGGCCGCCGCCCTGGTCAATAGCGATTTAGGGAAATTGGATAAGAAACGGACGGATCTGATCGTTCAAGCTTGCGACGAAGTCATCGCCGGAAAATTAAACGCTCATTTCCCGCTCCATGTTTGGCAAACAGGCAGCGGAACGCAGACGAACATGAACGCGAACGAGGTGATCTCGAACCGAGCGATCGAAATCGCAAAAGGCAAACTGGGCAGCAAGGATCCAGTTCATCCCAATGATCATGTGAATATGTCCCAATCATCGAATGACGCCTTTCCTACCGCTATGCACATCGCGGCAGCGGTAGAAATTCATGAAGGACTCCTCCCCGCGTTGAATAGTTTAAAAACCGCTTTTAAAAAAAAAGAGGCGCAATTCGAAGGAATCGTCAAAATTGGGCGGACCCATCTTCAAGATGCGACTCCGTTAATGCTGAGTCAGGAATTTTCTGGCTATGTCTCTTTGTTGGAGCGCTGCATACGGGCTATCAGCCAAGCATCCGACGGGCTCTACGATCTGGCAATCGGCGGCACTGCGGTAGGAACCGGCTTGAATGCCCCTCCCGAATTCGCTGAGAAAGCAGCTTCGAAGATAGCAAAGCTCACTCGGCTTCCTTTTCGCTCCCATCCCAATAAATTCGCCGCGCTATCGGCCCATGATGAGATCGTTTTTGCCAGCGGAGGAT
>CAZVXG010000002.1:0-24355 GCA_964631635.1 uncultured bacterium
GATCGACGAAATGCCCCGTGATCGAGCTTGTTTCGATCAGCTGCATGAGCGAATATCCTGTGAGGTGTGCCGATCCGAAATGGACAATAGTCGCCTCGCCAAATCGCGTCATGTCGATCGCATCGACGAGTTCAATGACAAATCGCTCGATGTTCTTTGGATCGGTCACAGAACAGATTTTGCCGCCGCGGCAGTCCAGGATGAGGTGATACCCCCAAGATCCACAACTTTCTTTCGTCGACGCCGAATATTCAGATGTACAAGTCAAGAGATCCTCCATATTTTGATGAAAAAACGTATAACGTATTTTTTCTTTCTTTTTCAAACAACAGAAAATTTTGTAGGCATCCTCTCAATGACGTTCATCAATTTCTGGATAAAATGGAAGGTGCCAAAGTCTGAATCTAACGTTGGGTTATATTCGACCATCTCGAAAGCTAGGGGAGGGAATTCTTGAAGCAGAGAAAGAGAAGAAAAAAACTCGTTCGCATCGATTCCTCCCGGTACAGGAGTCCCGACCGCTGAAACAAAAGAGGGATCGATGCTGTCGAGATCGAAACTGAACCCATAACCGACCGTACGGCGGGAAACAATTTCTAATGCCTCTTTCATCACAGTTTCCAGTCCTCTGGAAATGACTTCTTCCATGAAATAGACCCTCACATTTAATGCCTTCAATAGCTTAGCTTCGCCAGATTCAAAGCTGCGGATGCCGATTAATACAAGATGTTCAGGCTTAATTTTCGGAAAAGGATCGGAAATCTGCGTTAACTGCGCATCCCCATGCCCTAATAGGACTGCGAGAGGCATGCCATGAATGTATCCGCTTTCGGAAGTGGAGGGAGTATGCGCGTCCATATGCGCATCAAACCAAATCAGTCCCAGATCTCCTTTTGGCCTCAAAGCGCTGGCCGCTCCAGACCAAACTCCAATGGCGCTGGAATGATCTCCTCCTATGGAAACAAAAAAAGAATCGTTTTTTACAAACTGGAAAGAAAATTGAGCTAGCCTTTGGTTGGAAAAGGCAATCGATCGCAGAATCTTTTGGATTCTTTTATTTGGGAGAATGATCTCGTGACAAGAAAAATTTGGAGAAAGTCGATCCCTTAAAAATAAAGGACTCTCTCCGCTCCCGGGGCGATTTCCTCCCAAATCTGAAGCCAAGCCAACCCATGGGATCATCGCTTACTTCCCTGATGGCCTTGCAGCACTTCGAGAGCTTTATGATAGTTGGGTTCCTGGGTGATTTCAGGGACCAGTTCGGTATAGAGAACGTGATCCTTCTCATCGAGGACGATGACGGAGCGGGCGAGGATGCCGGCGAGAGGGCCGTCTTCGATCAGGATACCGTACGCAAGGCCGAAATCCTTGCTGCGCATCATGGAAAGAGTCAGTACATTGTGGACGTTCTCTCCTTCGCAGAAACGCTTTTGCGCGAAAGGGAGATCCGCGGAAACTGTGAGGAATATAAGATCCGGATGCTTCTTGGCAAATTCATTGAAATGACGGGTCATGATGCTGCAGACGCCGGTGTCCAGGCTGGGAACAGTGGCAAGCAGCTTCCGTTTGCCTTGAAATTCGTGCAGGGTGCGGTCGTTCAAGTCCTTGTCCACCAACTTGAAGTCAGGCGCTTTGATGTGAAGGGCAGGGAGGGTGCCGTTGGTGCGGATCGGTTTTCCTTTAAGCGCGATCTGTGCCATAAAACTCCTTTCTGATGGAACGATTAAACGACAAAAGGCGCTTTTTCAGCAATGCCGCAATAACCTGTCTTAAGACTTTTGGAAAAACAAAAGCGAAAGTCTTCACAGACCTTTCGGGTGAAGATCATTTTCCAAAAGGAGCTCGAGCCGAATTTTGGCCTGACGCCCATGATCGTTCGAACGCGAAGACGATGATCGAGACAATATTGTTTTAATTCCGCCGGTTTGATGAAGAGCGAATAAACATGCATATTTTTCGGCGTGTTTCGGACGCACCATTCCACTCCTTTGATGACGACGAGATAGCTCAGGGGATTGCGATTGAACGTATGGAAAAAGAAGACGCCTCCCGGTTTGAGGACCCGCGAGGCTTCCGCGATCAGGAGCTGCGGCTCCTCAACGTGCTCGAGTACATCCAGGGCGCAAGCCGCGTCGAAACTTTCATCTGGGAAGGGGAGCGAGTAGGCGCTGGCCCGTTTATAATGAACCTTGCCGGTCGAGTCGAATTTCCGGGCGATCAAGAGACTGCTTTCAGACAAGTCGATGCCGGTCGCATCATGTCCCACTTGTGCAAGGGCATTGGTTAGGATGCCGGCGCCGCATCCGATATCGAGAATGGAGATTTTCGCGAGGAAACGCTTTCCGATCTCATCGATGATCCAGGGGGTGCGCAGCTTATTCTCGGCGCGCAAAAGCGCAACGGGGTGGTTGCAGGAAGTGTACCATCCTTCATCGAGGCGATCATAGAATTCATTATTGATTAGTGTTTGAGAACCGGTTTGTCTTTCCATATGAAATTCCAGAATACGATTTGATAGATCATAAAACAAGCCACGGCTGAAAATTGCAGTTTCAAGAAGAGCTCGAGCGGTTCTCTTCGGTCTAGCCAGGCGGCGATCCATGGCGCAGTCTCGGCTCCATGAACAATCGGCCAGATGAGAGCGGCTGAGCTAAGCGCAATCGGATGGAGGAGAAAGAGCATAGCATGGAACCAATTCTCAGCGCCGGAGCAATGTTCTTTATGAATGAACTCATCTTTCGTCACCATGAGGCAGGAAAGAGCAGCGAGAAGGCAATAGGGGAGGAGGGTTCCTTTAGAGAATGGGACGAAGAGGACGTAGCCTACGCAGACGAGGATCGTGAAGGTATCCAAAGGGTGGCCGATCCGCTCCCAGCGCGGAAGTCCACGTCGGCGGTGGAACCAGAGCTCATCGATTCCGATGATAATCGCTTGCAAAATAAAGGGGAGAATACTCAAAATCCACATGACTTTTCCATAATGGCTCCGGAAATGCTCAAGCCAGGTCCGAAGGCGAGGCTGACGACATTCGTTCGATCCTTTGCTTGAGGGTCGGCGAGGATTGCTTCCCAGATATGGGGAAGAGTTGCGGAAGACATATTGCCGCAGTTTTTCAAGATTTGGCAGCTATAGGCCATCTGCTGATCGGACAAAGAAAGAAGATTTTGAATATGATCGAGGATTTTTGGGCCTCCAGGATGGATAGCAAAGAGCATGTTCGAAAGAATCGAGTCGGAAAGTCCAGCCTTCTTGCAAAGTCTTGCGAGATAGCTTTTTAAAGCGCGGGCAATCAGGACTGGAAGTTCTTTGGATAGAGTCATTTGGAAGCCCCAGTTGACGACATTCCAGGTCATGCTGTTGGACGAGTCGGGAATGATCTCTTCGTGGATCGCAATGATTTTGAAATGAGGCCCCCGAGGGTCGGCGGAGAGGGTGTATTTGATGAATCCGTCGGCAAACAGGCTTTGGGAGACGAGCTGATCGATCTGGTGCAGGGAAGGGTTCGAATGGAGACAGCAGATTTCAGTATGGACGATATCAGCCCGCGATCCATTTTTTAAAAATCCAGCCCCCATCCGAATAGCAGGAAAAGCTCCATAGCACCCCATGTGGTAGGCATGAGTGACAGTCGTGGCGATCCCCCAACCTCGCTTGGAAACAAGCTTCTGCGCGCCGCTAGGCGAGACATAACCGGTACAACTCACATGGATCAAATCGGCAGGAGGATCATTCGAATCGGGATAATAGGCTTCGAAGATCCCATCGACGTGCTGCTCGAAGAATTTCGAACGAACCGAGAGATCTTTTCCATTCGGAGATTCGATGAGGCGATAGACGTCCATCTTGTCCCAATTGCGATGGAGGAAATCGGCCAGGATGTGTCCCCGTTTCTCAATGTATCCAGGCTTGCATCCGACGCGCCAGAGCTTCTGCCGCAATTCTTCTCGAAAAAGGGAGGCTTCTTTTTCGCTCATTCCCCGGGTCAGTTCAGCTTGGCAGTGAGCTTCTATGAACCAATCGAACGTTTCCAACTGCATGGTTTCGAAAGGAGGGCGGATCGAATGAAAATTAGAAAGTGCGATCATGTAGCTTTCATATTTATTGATTCTGAATTATATCGCCAGATAATGTGCGCATCGATGGACCCAGGCCTTACGGCCTGGGATTGCAAGCGGTTTGAAAATATCCGGCCTGCCTCGCAAGTCTTCGACAGAGGGCCGGGTTTCCCGACGGAGGAGGGATGAAACGATTTTTTTGGCTTTGCCTTTTTTTCGGAGGCTATATCTGGATGATCGTCACCGGCAACGAACAGTTGGTCCTGGAGCGAACTAGGGCGCTGTACAATTTAGTAGCGCATTGGCTCGAGGATGCCGACATAGATTTTCAACTGCACAACAAAAAAAAATCGCCCAAGGAAAAGCATCTTCGCCCCAGAAGATGGGATTAACTCTTACCTTCCAAACAATAGTGTTGCGCCCGTGAAGGCCAGTACGCAGGAGAAAATCCGTTTGATCAATGGCGTCGGAAGCGTGTGCGCAAGCATGACTCCCAAAGGCGTCGTCAAAAGCGAAGCCAATCCCAGAGTCAAAAAACCGGGCAGATTAATATAACCGATCGATTGGGGGAGGGGAGGGGCTTTTTGTGCGATGATGATAAAGGCTATGCTGCCGAAAAATGATGAGGTGAGGGTGGAGACAGAAGAAACCGCCACCGCATTTTTGAGCTGCATTTGATAGCCAAGGAGGATGGGAACCATGAAGATCCCGCCCCCAATGCCCAAAAGAGTCGAGAGACATCCTACTCCAAGAGTCCAAATCATCAAGGTCCAGTTCAGATGTGAAGCGATATGCAGCGGAGGCAATTTCGGGAAAAAAAAATAGACGCTTAAAAGAACGATTACGATGCCGAAAATGTATCGCAGGAATTCATTTGGAAGATAAAGCGTGAGAATAGCCCCCGCTATGCAGCCCAAGGCAAGACCCGGCACGATCCATTTCAGTGTATGGAAGATGATCGACTGCCTCCGATGATGAGACCAAACGGCCCCGCAAGAGGTAATGAACGTACTGGCCAAAGCTGTCGCGATGGCGACATGCATGAGGTTTTCTCTGGGGAATTGGTAGGATCGCAGCATAAAATAGAGAAGAGGAACCGTGATGACCCCTCCGCCGATCCCCAACATTCCCGCAAGAACGCCTGTCATCGCGCCGAAAAAAATAAAAATCAAAATCTCTTCGATCACTTCTCTTATAATACCATTTATCAAAATTAAACTTCAGAACTGCGGACGACTTTTACCTGCGATCCTGCGCCTTCACTCAAGGCAACTTTCCTCAAATTGTCCTTTCGCTCCAAGCTATGGTATAATTACCATATTGACAGTTTTTATTCTACAGGATATCGGGTGGATCAAAGAGAGCCTCATGAGATCCGTATTCCTTTGCCTTCCGCTTGCCTTGCTATACGGCTGCATAGCCAATGATGGCCTGAGGTCGGACAGCGTTGCAGAAACTAACGTCGTGAATCTGTCCCGTTTAAACGTCGGCATGAACCAATCCGATGTTCTCAGGATTATGCGGCAGCCCCACAGTCAGCAGACATTCGAAATGGACGAGGCTATTTTCGATATTTGGTTCTATGTGACCAACCCCACCGTCTTAGGACAAACTCGCATGGTGCCGCTGAATCTCACGCCTCTGGCTTTCAAAAATGGGAATTTGATCGGCTGGGGATTCATCTATTATAACTATTTGGCCAAGCGCAGGGAAGAGGCGTTGAATCCCAAAACACCACCAGCTCCTCCGATCGAGAAGATCGAAGAGCCAAAAGAGAATATCGAGCTTGAAAAAGTTTTACAGCCAGCTACCGGACAGCAGCAGGCCTCTCCGCCATCCCAAGAGCAACCGAAGAGGGGACAGCAGCCATCAACTCAGCAACTGCCCAAACAGCAGCAGGCCTCTCCGCCATCCCAAGAGCAATCGAAGAAGGGACAGCAGCCGTCAACTCAGCAACTGCCCAAACAGCAGCAGGCCTCTCCGCAATCTCAAGAAAACCCGAATTGGGGACCGATAGAGTCGCCGCAGCAACGACCGCAATCAAAGCCTCAGCAACGACCGCAACCGAAGCCGGGCAACGCCAAGCCCCCAATATCCATGTCTTCCAAACCCCAGAAACCAGATCCGCATCCGCCTGACTCCCAGCCAATGCAGGAACAAGAGAAAAAAAAATTGCCTTTGAATGAAAAGGATGAGCAAATGCTCGAAGAGGAATTAGAGCAAAACTTCAATCAAACCTGATGCGTCTTACCTTTGGATATCGTCTTGCATAACGTCTGATAATACATGTTATGTTAAACAAAAAGAAGGCGCTCCGGTCGATACGCGGCAGCTCCCTGGCGGCAAACCGGTGCCGGCCGCGTCTTTAATGGCTGTCGCCCTCTGCATCCTTGCGGATCAATAGCTACAGAAAATTCTCATTCTATCGTAGATTGTCTTGCCTTGCTCTGCGATCTGATCTCGATACATGTAGCCAGCAATTCCGGCTGCGCCAAGAACACCGAGGCCGGCCCCTGCCATTGCGACTGTTTTTATTGATGGACGGCGAGAAACTGGTTGCTTTGTTATTTGATCGTCTTGTTTTTGAACGATGCCAGTTTGCTCTGTTATTTGATCGTCTTGTTTTTGAACGATACCAGTTTGTTCAGCTGCTTTCTGAACGTTTTCTGCTACAGAAGCGATTCTTGCTTGCAGCACTTGGTGTGCATTTTCAAGCGCGGGGCTGATGTGTGCGTCATCAATAATTGCGCGCTGTACATCTGCCGTCTTGTCGCTAAGAGAGCGGAATGCGTCAAGAATGACTTGATAAGAAACGGGTTCTTCGGTTTGTGCGTTTACAATTTTTTTACCTTGTAAAGTCTGTTCTGTAACAAATACAATTTTGTCCAGATTTCTTTCGCGACAATTTTGGTTTCTCGCAAAAGACTCCATGACCGCCGCAGTGCTTGCTGAAGATACATTCGTTGCCATAATAAATACCCTTTGTTTAATATTATTATCAAAAACAATTAAATTATAGCACATTCTAAATAAAATGAAAACTAAAAAAAACGAAAATTAACTTGTATATAAATAAAAAATAAATATAAACTAAAATATGTTTAATTTTAAAATTGATTTTTTATAACAGTGAACACAAAGTAAATTCAAAAATTCGATAGACTTTTGCAGCGAGTTCGTGATATAAAAATTGCTCTATCCCGAAGCGGGAAACCAGGCCCTCCTCTGTCAAAGACAAGCGAGGCAGGCCGGGTATTTTCAAACCGACCCAGGCCTTAAGGCCTGGGTTCATTAAATGGGATAACCGTGGCAAATGAACTTCCGTTTCCTCAAGCCAAATCGACGACATTGGAAAACCTGGAAGTAATCCAAACGAGCCTGATCCGCTGCGTAGGCGAAGGAATGATCGATCTGGAGGATACTTATTATAACGAGATTCTCGGGCTCATCGAGGAAGCCGAGATCGTCGATACGTGGGATGAGCTGATGGAGGTCATTACGCATGCCAAGACCCTAGAAAACGATGTAGCCGCCTGGCTTTCCGTGCATGGCCGTACGACCGTTTCCCTCCCCTGGCCAAGACGATGAGGGAAATGGCCCCATTAGAAGTTTTTTACTTGATACAAAGCGATCAGGATCGAAGCGGCGGCCGAGACATTCAATGAGTCGATCTTCCCGTTCATCGGGATAAAAAGGGACCGGTCAGCCTTTTTGCGGATTAGAGGCTGAATCCCCTCCCCTTCAGACCCGACAATGAGAAGAGTCCGTGGAGCAAAGGAGAAGGTAAAGGCATTCTCTGAGGAGGGATTTAAAAGAGCGGCGCATGCCTCAAAGCCCCCCTCCTGAAACTGCCCTACCGCTTCAGCCAGGTTGGAGATCCGGATTAAAGGAAGCAGTTCGCTTGCTCCGCAGCTAGCTTTTGCAACTGTTGGAGTAAGCCCAGCGCCCCGATTCTTCGACCAGGCGATCGCGTCGGCTCCCAAGCACTCGGCGCTCCGGATCAAGGAGCCAAAATTCTGCGGATCGAAGATCTGGTCGACCATCAAAACAAGAGACTTTTTTTTCCCTTCGATCCCTTGCAAAAATTGTTTCACGCTGAGAAAAGAGCGCCCTTTTACATGCGCGACTACGAATTGGTGCGATTCGGATTCAGTCATCCGGTTGAGCTGTTGCTGAGAGGCGATAGAGAAAGGAACCCCATTTTTTTCGCAAAGTTGTAAAAGCTCTGATTTCCTCCCTCCTTTTGGTTCCTCGATATAGACTCGGATCAGCCGCTCCGGAACATGGAGCAACAGTTCGCGTACAGCGTGGATGCCCATCACCAGCTGATCGCTTGGCGGTAGACGGGAGCCAGGTTGGCGATAGGAATGGGGATCGTTCATCCGTTATAACTCTCTAGACACCATAAACCACCCTGAGATGGGAGTCCAGCGCACTTTGAGTTTTTGAGAGATCGTACTCGCTGCGGGCGCAGCAGCCGGTTGGATCGAAATGGTTTGGCTGTGGAGATTCGTTTCCAAAAGGGTCGAAGAGAAATAATGGATCTGGGTTCCAAAACCTACGCGCCATAGATTGGAAATTACGCAATCGATCTGCGCCCAACCCGTTTGGCCGATATTTCCATTCCCTTTAGTCCGAAAAAACCAGAAGGTTTCCTGTTGGCTGACCAGGTTGTGATCGAACAAAGAGACCGTTTTCCTGAACTGGGTTCTAAACCGAATATTTAGCCAATGATAGCTATACCCTCCATTGAAGATCAGCCTGTTGCCAGGTTCGATCATGAATCCAACGCCGACAAAAAAACCGTACCAGGCGGAATGGAGTCTGCCAGGAAGGAAGGATTGCATCGCAAAAGAAGTCGCTCCGACGGCGTCTGTCGATTCCAATGGATTCGGCCGGCTGCCGCTCCTCCGGATCTGTTCGAAATGAGCGCTGTAGCCGACTAAAGGGAGCAGGATCGTTTTGTAGGTGCGATCGGCGGTGAGATTGACCGCGTAGCTGAACCTGCCTGAAGCGTCCGCCGCCCACCCATCTGTATCGAACCGGAATTGAGGCTGCTGAGCCGTGAATGGGAGATCGGAGTAGCGCTGGAAAAGGCTCCCTTTTCCAAAGGCCGCATAGCTCCCGCAAAGAAAGAAGGCAAGGTCGCGGTGGATGGCTTTTAAACTTAAACCATTCTCCCAGAATCCGACATCGCGGTACCGTTCGCTATACGTGAGAAGACCCGTCCCCCCTTCCTGTAAGTGCCAATGGAGCCGGTCGTTCCGATATCCGCTCAAAAGCTCGAAGCGAAGAGGTTCATTCATCGTAGCGGCCAGAGAAATGGCGAATAGAAAGGGCCAGAAAAATCTCATGACGGAAGAGTTTATCCGATTTGCTTCAAGCTGTCGAGGTGTTGCGGCCGCTTGCGGGTGGACCAGTAGTCTGGGCCGTAGTCATAAAGGAGCTGCGCCCCTTTTGGAATCGGCTCATTTGCGAGCAAAATGATATGGCTGATCCTGTCGAATGTTGCGAGCGTCGAGAGTAAATTAGGGGTGTCGCTGTGGTTGATGAATCTGGCGATCCCCCCCTGGTTTTGAGCATCGATGATGTAAGGAGTAGGGACGCCCGCCGCTGCAGCATACTCGAAACAATAGGCGTTTTTCCTGTCTTCCCGCCGCCGCTTCCGTACTTTTCCGCAATATTCTCCGATGAATTCTCTCTTTTTGAAAGGTCGATGCGCAAAGACCCCCCAACCAATGTCAGGATCAATCCATCGGAAGATTATATCGGGAAGAAATAAGGATTCGATTTCCTTTCGATAATAGCTGCCCAGCCAAAGCTGATGACGGGTGAACTCCCCCCGTTTATGGAGCTGCTCAGTCCGCGCGGCGAGTCTTTGCAAGGTCTTCCGATCTCCGAAGTCTAACTGAGGAACAAACGCAAAGTTGGTAAGCGCTTCGAATTCCGGGATCGAGAGGAGCTTTTCCTCTTCCTCGATTTCGACGCGGATCGAACCGCTGACGCGGCGCAGGGGCGGAAGTGACGGAAGATCCTTAAAGAGCATTAAAATAATTTTGGCTTTTGATGATGTCCCTTCCAGAAAACAGCGCCGTAATCGAAGGTGAGTTGCTCTCCCTCGTGGATCTCTTTCAAAGCGACGAAGATCATCCTGGGAATGCCTCTCCAATAAACTGATTGCAATCCTAAATTTGGCTGAGCGGAGTGGTTGATGAACCGGGTGAAATTCCCCATCTTTTCCGCATCGAGGACATATTTCCTGCCTCCCATTTCCCAGATCGCATAGCGGATGTAATGGAACTTGGATTTCAACGCTCTTTTTTTTGCCTCTACCAATTGGCCTGTGTATTCCCCTACAAGAGCGCACGGGGAGATCCGTTGCGCGGCAAAAACTCCGAATCCCACCTCGTCGTCGATAAAACGAAGGGAGACCTTGGGATGGATGTCTGCGAGGAGCTCGTAATCGAAATAGATCCCCATCCAGATCCTTTCATTGGGAATCGCATCCTCCGCTTTTGCTTTTTGCGCCAGGCGCATCACCTCGCGGAGTACTTTTTCCGATTCGAAAAGAGGCTGGGAAATGTACGTCAAATCATACAAGGCCTCGAAGCGCTTTCTGTCCTCAAAAGATACGTTGGGCTGCTCGCAAAAGATAATACTGGGAGAAGGTCGGAGGATGGAGATGATTTTTTCACGCGGAAGCAGCCGCGCCAATTCCACTGGCGTCAAGCCCGACGCATTCCTCCGCCGTTTCAAATGCGGCTGCTCTCTTGCGGCCGCCTCCGCGATATCGGCCAGGTTCAACAAAACAGCTAAGTGGAGGACCGAATAGCTCTCTCCTGTAGACGCCAAGCGGGAGAAGAGATAGGCATCTCTTGGATGCCGTTGAAGAAACTCCTCCCAGGACAGCTTTCCCTCTGAAAGGAGATTCAGTTCCGATTGGAATTGGCCATCTGGCGGAGAGCCGTTTTCTGGCGCAGAAACGGAAAGAGGAAAAAAAAGAGCAGTCTCCATATCGTACACCTCCCTCGGCTGTTTTTTTTTGAAGAACATAACCTATTAGCACTTCAACAACCTTTATACAAGTTTTTTTGGAGTTCAAGAGAAAAAAGAGCCGGTGTTTAACTATCAATGAATGCTTTAGCTCTCAGCGTCTGAGCCTGTTCCTGCAGAAGCCGGTGCATTTCTTCTCGGGAAATCTCATTCTTCTTGCCGAAGAGGCGATGGTAGAGATTATAGGAGATTCCAGCGACTAAAAGAAAAAGAACCATTTGCCCTGGAACCCCATAATATTCCCCCGTTTTTTCCCAGGTCCATTTCGCATGGTCGGCGATTGGAGTCGTTTTCTTTTGCATCCAATCTGCAGCCGACTGGGCGGATTGATAGGCTCTCTCAGCGCGTTCGCAAAGCGGTTTGCAATAGGCGTCGAATTCCCACGGTTTCAGATAGTCTTTACAGGTTTTTTGAAACGAAGTGCAAAAGGCCGAGCTAGGCATAGGCATTAAAATCCTTCTTCAACTCTTTTTTATCTTCTTCGCCTTTTGGGCGAGTCCAAAACCAAGCCAGCGCAAGCAAGGCGAAAGTTGTAGCTAACGATATTTTGTCCTCGATCTCCTGTGTGTTAACTCCCGTTGCCGTCGCAGCGAAACATAGGAAACTTGCCTTCGCAGAAGATTCGTCAGCACAGTCCGCAGCCATGCCTGCCGCATTGCCGACTGGAGAGGGAAGTTCGCTTAGAATACACAGCGCCTTAGCGATCAACCCGCGTTTTGTGAGAAAGCATTGTCCGCCATTGCCGACGAAACGAGCGGCTTGAACAGGAGGAGTTTGGGCAAGCTCACTTCTTGCCCAAGCCTGCTTTATGCACGCAGCGCTTCCCGTGGAGAAAGGAAGGGGACATTGAAGCAAGTCTCCAAATCCATTGACTTCCGGAAACAAGTCGGTTTGTTGATTTACGGCGGTTTGTTGATTAACAAGAGTGTCTTGGGCAACCTCGTCTGTTTTCCGAGCCGTCTGGCCGCTGAGGAAAGCATGGTCGTAAATTTTTGAGACGACAGCCAACTGAGCGCCTTCGCCGATTGCTCCTCCGATGAATCCCAATGGATATTTTACTAGAGGTCCTCCGAGCCCGCCAATTGCCTTACCCGCCCGCCAACCCCATCTGGAGCCTAAAGTTGAGGCATACAAGAGATAGCCAAGGACTGTGACGGTGGCTGTAAAAGAATTTCTGTAAGCCGCTACCATACCAGATCCTTATTTATGAGTGCATATAGTATCGTTTATTTTCTTATTAATGTCAAATTCAATAGATAATTAACTGCGCTTTTCATAGATCTGGCATCGAAGAGAACGCAAGTGCAATGCATAGAACTGCTCCGCGAAAAAAAATGTATTAGATAAATTATTATCTCCGACAAATGGGAGATAATAGAGGCCATAGCCCAGACTTGCGGAAAAATCGATCATCGTCGGATTGGTTGAGCGGCTGGTCATGAAAACGCTTCCATTTGTTATTTTGCGGCAAACTCAATTCTAGCAGGCTACTCGTCACTTTGCAACTGAAATAAATTCAACCAGTTACGAATAAATTCTTTCGGTTGATTTTTTCGGTGTCACTATTCTAAAATAAGTGGGTACTATCTAAAATAAGTGAGTATTGAGAAGGACAATGAGATTTTTGATTGGATGGATTGTTATGTTTACAGCGGCTTTGGCAGGAGAAGCGAACGCCGGAATTTCGGCCAACGGAATTGGCACCCAAGACCGGGTGCAGGAAGCGCCGTTCGTGATCATTCTAATGGGGCCGCCTGGAGCGGGAAAAGGGACTCATGCAGTGCCGCTGAGCGATCACCTGCAGATCCCCCACATTTCCACGGGCGATCTTTTCCGTGAGAATATCCGCAACCAAACCTCTCTCGGACGGAAAGCGAAAAGCTATATCGATCAAGGGAAACTCGTTCCCGACGAAGTGGTTCTGAACCTGATCTTTGCAAGAGTTGAACAGGCCGATTGCAAACGGGGCTATATCCTCGATGGCTTCCCACGCACGGTGGCTCAAGCCAAAGCCCTGGATCAACACCTGCGAAGCCATTCTTGCCGGGTCTTTGCAGTGAACCTGGATGTTCCCGACGCTCTGCTCATCGAGCGGATTTCAGGGCGAATCGCTTGCAAAAATTGCGGCCAGCCCTATCACAAAAGCTACACTCCCCCGAAAAAAGAGGGCGTATGCGACAGTTGCAAAGGCGCTCTTTATCAGCGCGATGACGATCGGGAAGAGATCCTGCGGAAACGGCTGGAAGTCTATCATGCGCAAACCAAGCCGCTGATCGAGTACTACAGCCGGCAGAAAAATGTCTTGCGCGAAGTCGAGGCGTGGCAGGGTAAAGAAGAGGTCTTTCAATCGGTTCTGAAAGCGGTAGATGCTCCCGCAATGGCTTCAGCTGGTTAGATATTTGAGCCAGTTGCAAAACTCCACGTCTGGCTCATTTACTTGCAGTATCCATATTTTTGAAGCGTTTTGTAGGAGGTGCCGATGTCCGCAAACGTATATTTAGACTTACACTGACCCTGCTCTAATTTATCGGGATGACACTCGTGAGCAAGCCGCTTATAATTGCTCTTACAATTTGGATCGTTCGGTCCATTGAGTTCTAAAATTTCAGACGCTTTCTTCTCAATCTTTTGTTTATATTGATCCTGCTTGCAAATCGGCATCGCCCATTCATACGGCTCTTCGCAGTTGAGATCGCCAGTCCAAATTGCTCCTGCTAGCCCATAGGCCGCTACCGCGGTGTTAAAAATATGGAGTCCGGCATTCCTGAGCGGACGGAGAGTTTCCAGGTGCCGGTTTTCCCAACAGGTTTGCAATCCTTGCATAGCGGCCTTACCGATGCAGTGGAGTTGCCGAGCTTTCCATAACACTTTTACTGCTGGGAATTCGGAATACAGACTGCCCCAGAAGATTAGTGTGCCCAACGTTCCTACCACTTCTCTAAATTGCCACTGGCCAGGAACGTTCCAGACGGCTGGGGCGGCGTCTGCCAATTGGCCCAGGGTATGCAATACCTTCTTCGCTGGATTTCCCTCAGCAAAGGCTTTAGCCGCTTCGTCCAGCCCCAGGGCGCTTCCATAAGCTACGGAATTAAAAATCGTAGACGCCTCTAATTTCAAAGGATCGCGTTGCTCAGATCCTTCTTTTGATACGTGCAGCAGAAGCGCAAATGGAATCGTTTTCATGGTCGCGATCAAAGGGTCGGCCCCTTTCTGGACCAATAGGCGCGCGACATCGAGATTTTCCGCAAAGATCGCGCAATGGAGCGGGGTTTTCCCTTGCGCATCAGTCCCATTCACATTCACATCGAATTCTGGCCTGTCGAGAAGCCATTTGATAACACCTGTATGCCCCTTCATTGCAGCCAAATGGAGAGGGCTTTTCCCGTCGGCTGTGAAGGAATCGACCTTTGCTCCCCTCTTTAAAAGTTGTTCGATCGCCGCAGTCTGCCCCCCTAAGGCTGCAAAGTGAAGCGGAGTCAGCCCCTCAGAACCTGAAGGGGCATTGATGTCAGCTCCCTCCTTCGCAAGGGCGTCATTCAATCTCCTCAGTTCTCCGAGATAGGCTGCCTGGCATAAAGGAGGGAGTTTCGAGACAGGAATGAAACGGTAACGTTGTTTTTCTGCCTGCATCTGTTGCAGATCTGTAGGTTGTACTGAACATAAAAGCGCGCTTTCCGGGATATCCCGTTTTCCGATTGCGGCTCCGAGGACAAGCGCGATCATTTTTGGATCTTTTGTGAGCATGGCATGGTCGAGAAGAGTCAATTTCTGACGGTCCCGGATTGAGGTGTCGATGGAAAACTCTTTCACTATTCGTTCCACGGTCGCGTGGCTTCCGCAGCGGATCGCGTAGGCGAGCGGCAGATGGCCATTCGGGAGCTGACGGCCAATTAAATCTTTCATTCTTAATATATTGAATACTAAATCCGCATCGTCTTTACGCAGGGCGTTCTGCAGCTCCGTTGGGGCGACTTTTACAAAAACTCTAGCGACCCGGTCCGCTAAACTTTGGAGCGGTTCGCCGAGATCGTTACCAGCCTTTTGATCGACCAGGTCGAGGTAGGACGCGGCATAGGGAGAGAAGCCGCGCTTCAATGTATTTCCCCGTTCGTATTCCGAAACCGCTTGCTCGATCATACGCGCTTGATCGGAATACATGGAAAGCGCAGCGTTTGGGATAGAAACGGCGTTATTCATAATTTTCCTGTTTATCTGTGTCATTATATCAGGAATAGGTATTTATTATCATTAAAATTTATGAATGTAAATTAAATTATTTAGTTAGGTCGGCGGCTTTTAGAAGGGCCTCATCGATATGGGGGAAAATATGCTCTTCGCCGATGAGGTCGGTCAATCCGAATCCTTTGAGATCTTTTCGGGTCTGTTCCTGGATGCCGGAAAGGAGAAGGACAGTGTTTCCCTTGCGGCAATTGTGGTAAAATTTCTTGAGGGCGTGCATTCCCGACGCATCGACTATTGGGACATGGCGCATCCGCAAAATGAAGACTTTCGGAGGGGTTCTGAAAAGCTGGCACAGATCCTTGAGCAAGTCGGCCGCGCCGAAAAAAAAGGGTCCCTGGATCTCATAGACTTCCACTCCATCCGGAACGGCTCTTTTAGAAATGGCGTCGGGGTCGGTCCGCTCGGGAAATTCGCTCCCCCGTTCGCGAAACCCTTGCGTAAGGGCCGCGATGCGGGAATAGTCGCTCATCCGTTTCATGAAGACGAACAATGCGATGACCATTCCGAGCGAGATCGCGACGGTGATATCGACAAAAACGGTCAATAGGAAAGCGACGGCGAGGATGGCCCTATCGCCCGCTGGAGCCTTGAAGAGCTGCAGGAAGTGGGTCATTTCGCTCATGTTCCAGGCAACCATCATCAAAACGGCCGCGAGAGCTCCAAGCGGGATTTGGCTGACGACCGGAGAGAGGAACGCGATGATGGCCAATAGGGTCATCGCATGAATCATGCCGGCAAGAGGGGTCTGCCCGCCGGTTTTGACATTCGCGGCGGTACGGGCGATCGCACCCGTTGCCGGAATGCCGCCGAACAGGATGGATCCGAAATTGGCAATCCCCTGCCCGACCAGTTCGCAATTGGATTTATGGCGCCCTCCGATCATTCCGTCGGCGATCACGCAGCAGAGAAGCGATTCGATCGCTCCGAGAAAGGCGATCGCGAACCCATTCATGAGAATCTCGCCGAATTTTCCCTCCGGAATAGCCAGGCTTGGAAAATGGGGAACGGGAAGATGATGGGGAAGAGAGCCGAATTTCGAGTGGATCGTCTCCACGGGAAGTTGAAGGGCCCAGCAAACAAGGGTCGATAGAGCGATTGCCAAAATGCCCCAGGGGATGCGCGGAATAAATCGGCGGATCAAAAGGATCGCCGCCAAGGTGGTCCCGCTAACGGTTAGGGTGAGTGGATCGAAGCTCGGGAACGCTTGAAAATAGGCTGCCCATTTATCTACGAAATCGGCAGGAGGGGCTCCCATTTGAAGTCCGAAAAAATCTTTGATCTGCGATGAGAAGACCACGATGGCAATGCCAGTGGTAACCCCAACGATCAAGGGATGCGGTACGTATTTGATCCAGGACCCGAGGCGGAAAATCCCAAGGAGCAAAAGGATGGCTGCGGCAATTAGAGTAGAGACCGCCAGGCCTTCGTATCCGGTCCGCTGGATAATTCCGTAAATGACGACGACGAAAGCTCCCGTAGGGCCGCCGATCTGGACGCGGCTGCCTCCGAGAGCGGAGATCAAAAAGCCCGCGACGATGGCCGTAAACAGCCCCCTGTCTGGAGTCACTCCCGCTGCGATCGCGAATGCCATAGCCAAAGGAAGGGAAAGGATCCCCACCGTGATGCCGGCTAGCAAATCTTTTTTAAAAATATCGCGCGTATAATGCGAGCGAAGATAGAGGTAAGACTTGGGAACAAACTCATGCCAGGCTTGCATAGTTGGAATGGGAAAAACCAAGGCGATCTTACCAGAATGGGCCAATAGGCGCTATCCAAATTCAAAGCATTTGACCGATCGTGGTATGCGGTAGATATCTGAAGAAGAAATTATTTTAATTGGCACTCAACTCGCCGTGTTTGATCATGTAGTTGATGAGCCCCCCTGCGAGGAGAACATCCCGCTCATGCCGGGTCAAGGGACACTTCATGACGATTGCTTTATTCTTTGTCTGGTTGAAGACAGTGAGATCGGATCCCTTCTTGATGGCTTCATGGATCTCTTTGATGACCAAGACATCGTCCTTGTCGATCCCTTTCCAATCGTTTTCATTGCTGAAAATCAGGGGCAAAAGGCCAAAATTGACTAGGTTGCTCCGATGGATGCGCGCATAGCTTTTCGCAAGGACCGCTTTGATGCCGAGAAAACTGGGAGAGAGAGCTGCATGTTCGCGGCTCGATCCTTGTCCATAATTCGATCCGGCGACGATGAATGAACCGCTCTTTTGGGTTTGCATAGCCCGTTTGTAAAAGGTTTCATCGACTTGAGAGAACGTAAATTTACTAATTTCGGGAATATTGCTTCGGAACGGGAGGACTTTCGATCCGGCCGGCGAGATTTCATCGGTCGAAATGTTATTCTCCAATTTTAGAAGGACTGGTCCCTGGAGATGGTTTGCAATAGGGTCGAATTTCGGCAAAGGTTGGATATTCGGTCCGCGGATCACTTTGACGCCAGCGCCATCTTTTGGAGGGGGATGGACCATCTGCTTGTCAATGATGATTTTTGTCGATTCCCTATAGAGTGGATAGGCGATTTTCAGTTTTTTCTCGAGATCCCGCGGATCGGCGATACTTCCGAAGATCGCTGCCGCAACAGCAGTTTCGGGACTGCAGAGATAGACTTTGTCTTCTTTCGTTCCCGATCGGCCGGGGAAATTCCTGGGAACGGTTCGAAGCGAAATTTTATCGGTTGCGGGGGCTTGCCCCATTCCGATGCAGCCATTGCATCCAGCCTGATGGATCCTGGCGCCTGCCTGAATCAGATGGAGCAGATAGCCCATTTCGGTCAGGTTTTCGAGGATTTGCCTGGAGGAGGGGTTGATGTCGAGGGAAACCCTTGGATGGATGTTCCGTTTTTTCAAAACAAGCGCAGGGATGGCAAAATCGCGCATGCCTGGATTCGCCGAGGATCCGATCATCACCTGGAAGACTTCGCGTCCCGCCACTTCGCGCACCGGAACTACATTGCCAGGACTGCTGGGGCAGGCGATCAGCGGTTCGAGCTTCGATAGGTCGATCGCGTCATGAAGATCGTAAATGGCTTTTGGATCTGCATCGAGCGGCTGCCAATCCTTTTCTCTTTGTTGCTGTTTCAGAAAAGCGCGCGTTTGCCGGTCGGAAGGGAAAACCGAGGTCGTCGCACCCAGTTCGGCCCCCATGTTCGCGATGACGTGCCGATCCATAGCGGTCAGCTGGTCCAGGCCGGGTCCATAATATTCGATGATTTTTCCCACTCCCCCATCGACATTATGGCGGCGCAGCATTTCGAGGATCACATCCTTGGCGCTGACCCAGCGCGGCAGCTTGCCCGTCAATTTCACGCCGAGAACTTTTGGCATTTTGACATAAAACGGTGCGCCGATGGCAGCAAGAGCGACTTCCAATCCTCCGGAACCGATCGCCAGCATCCCCATCGATCCGGCGGCGCAGGTGTGGCTGTCCGATCCGAGAAGGAATTTGCCCGGTTTCCCAAACCGTTCCATATGGACGGGATGGCTGACCCCGTTGCCAGCTGGGCTGAACCAGATTCCATATTTAGCGGCCGAAGTTTGGAGGAAGATGTGGTCGTCGGCGTTTTTGAAATCGTTCTGGACGAGATTATGGTCGACGTACTGGGCCGAAATCTCTGTTTTCACCCGTTTCACTCCCATGGCGTCGAGTTCCAGCATGACCATGGTTCCCGTCGCATCCTGGGTCAAGGTCTGGTCGACCTTGAGTCCGATCTCTTCGCCTGGAGTCATCTTCCCGGTCAGTAAATGGCTCGCGATTAGTTTTTGCGCGACGTTTTTTGCACTCATATCTTCGTTCCTTATTTCTCAACTAATGCGCATTTCTAAATCTTATTTTTGATCAATGGTATCATTCGAGTCATAAACGAATGGCCAAAAAATTACCAGAGGCCGAGGACTTTCCACCAAAGACCGCCGAACACCATCCAGATCAGAATATTGAGCAGCCCGACGATCGCGCCGATTTTCCACCATTGGCCGACAGGTACGAATCCGGTTCCAAACAGGATCGGGGCCGGGCCTGATGCGTAATGAGTCAAGCCGCCGAAAAGGCTGCTGAAAAAACCGAGCACCAGAGCTGCGAGTTCCGGAGGCGTGCCGAGGGAAATCGCGACGATGAGGAAGGGTACGTACATAGCGCTGATATGCCCGACGTTGCTGGCGAAAAGATAATGGGAATAGAAATAGATCAATCCAATGATGGCGAAACCCGCCACCCATTCAAAACCGGCGACGTGGCCGACGACCCATTGGCTAAACCAGGAGGTAAATCCATACTTGTTCAAGAATCCAGGCATAGTGATGAGCGTTGCAAACCAAATGAAAGTATCCCAGGCGCAGCACTCTTCGAGGACATCTTTCCAGCGGATGACGCCGGTCAAGAGGAGGATGCCGAGTCCTGCCATTGCCGCGACCGTGGCTTTCAATCCGAGAGCGTCCCCTGCAATCCAGAGGACGATCAACAGGATGAACGTGCCGAGCATGATCCATTCCTGTTGTGTCATCGGTCCCAGCGCAGCGAGTTTTTTGCTCGCCATTTCCCGGGCATGAGGCGTCTGTCGGATGGTCGGCGAAACGAGGCGGTAAATGACATAGGGAACCAGGCTCAAACTGATCAGGCCAGGAACGATCGCCGCGGCTGCCCATCTGACCCATGTAAGGTGAACTCCATTGCTGGATGCGAATTCGGCAATGAGCGGGTTACCGGCCATCGAAGTTAGGAACATCGCGCTTGTGATCGCAGTGCCCTGAAAAGCGGCGAGCGTAAGAAATGCGCCCATTCTCGGATCGTGAGACATCCCCGTGAAGATCTCGGTAAGGGATTTCAGCAATGGAAAGATCACTCCCCCGCCGCGCGCGGTCAGGCTGGGGATAAGCGGAGCGATGACGAGATCGGTTGCGACAAGGCCATAGCCAAGTCCCAGGCTATTTTTTCCGATCAGGTGCATGATCCGATAAGCGATCCTGTTGCCGAGCCCGGACGCTATGAATCCTCGCGCAATGAAAAAAGCGAAGACGACGAGCCAGACGATTTCGTTGCTGAAACCGCTGAACGCATCGGCAAAGGAAAGGGTTCGAGTGAGGACGGATGCGGTGAGTCCCAAAATGGCGACGACTCCCATCGGGAACGGCTTCAAGATGACGCCGATGATGGTGGCGGCAAAAATCGCGAATAACCTCCAGGCTTCAGGCTTTACGCCTTTTGGCTCGGGAACGAACCAAAGGATCAGTCCGACCGCTACTGCAATGGCGAGGAAAACCGCATTCTTTTTTGGCATCGCCTCGAGCATAATCGATCCAGATATTTTTTGATATCCTCCGAGATCGATTCTGGTCCGACCTCAGCCTCGTCGTCCGCCGATGCGGGTCCTACCGTTCAGCGCACGGAGCTGGCATAATAAAAGAGCAGCGCCGCTACGATGATCAGCGCCGACAACGCGATGCGCCACTGCCCAATGGGCGCATGGGACACTGTGATATGGTCGTCCCGATCCCAACTCGTCCATTGCAGGGTTTTTAAACGGTAATAAGCGAAAGACATGCAAATGCAATTCACGATTGGGATCATCATTCCGAGACCGCGGAACCAGACGTTGAAGCTCCTCCGCAAAGCGGTCGCAAAATCGAGTTTTAACCGCCTCCCCTGCCGGAGTTTCATTTTCAGGAAGAACTTTCCAGGGGTGGTTCCCCAAACCCAAAGAAGAAGCGCCTCGACCGGGATCCATGCGAAGAACTCAAGCGGCACCATCGATTCATATTTCCCTAAAGAGAACCCCCCGTGCAGCAGCTTCCTCAGCCCCCAAAGAACGAGAAGGAACAGGGCATAATCGAAAAACCGGGCAAGGAATCGGATCCAGGGATTCGGATGGAAGCTATATTCTCTCACCGTGCCCGACGGACCGATGAGGATCTCGGATGGATCGATGACCTTCATAGACATCAATGTAAACGAAAAGAAGCTTATCTGGAAGAGGCGCGCAGGAGGCGATTAAAAAGGGCTGCGTCGGCCTGGACCGAAGGGGCGCAATCGATTTCGATCTCGGCAACCCCCAGCCGATCGGCTTCCCGAAGCGCAGCGTAAAGCGTGTGGGCGCTCAAAAGGCGCTCCCCTGGTTGCGGATCGGAGGATAGGACGAAAGATCCCTTGACCTCGCTCCGATTGAAGAGCAGCCGCACCCGCGCTTTCGGAGCATAATGGCGGTATTTCATTCCAGGTGCGAGAATCGGTTCGCCAGGCGATGGAAGAGCGACTGCTTCCCCTAAAACGGCCTCGATGTCCTCTTTGGTGATCGCGCCGGGCCTAAGCAAGACCGGCTTTGGATGCACCAAACTGAGTACGGTAGATTCGATCCCGATCCGGCACGGCCCCCCGTCCAGAATCAGCTCCACCTTTCCATCGAGATCTTCCAAAGCGTCCAAAGCCCGCGTCGGGCTTGGGCGCCCCGAGAGATTGGCAGACGGGGCAACCAGAGGCTGGCCCACTCGCTTGATCAATCGCAAAGCCCCTTCGCAATCGGGCATCCGAATCGCAATCGTCGGATGGCCGGCAGAAACAATCGGAGGCACGGTTTCCTTCCGTTTTAAAATCATGGCCAGAGGTCCCGGCCAAAATCGCCTGGCCAGCTGAAAAAAGGCCGGCGGCGGCGCCTCGCATAATTGCGGAACATCCTCGATGGCGGAGATGTGGACGATCAAAGGATTATCGATTGGCCGGTCCTTGATCAAAAAAATTTTTAAGACTGCTTCAGGCAAGAATACAGGAGCCCCAAGGCCATAGACTGTTTCCGTTGGAAATACAACAGGCATCCCCATTTTTAGCAAATCGGCTGCCCGATCGATTTCTGAGAGAGTTGCGATGCAAGTCTTCATGGAGAAACAGCATAGTGAAGAGAGGCAATTTTTCCAATTCTTCAAAAAAATCTGCGAATCAGGTACAAAAGTTCATATGATGATCGAGTACTCGCAGCACAAGCCGCTTTCCTTGAGTCGATGGATCAAGCCAAGTCATAGAACCTTTCCCGAACAAGCGATCGGCTTGGCCATTTTCCTCATCATCAGTCTGGCTTTCGAGCTGTTGAGCAGATGGTTGATCCAGGTCTCTTGGCAAACCGATTGGGCCCTTCAGATTTTTTCCACTCACTCGGCTCTAACAATGGCCGTCTACCATCCTTTTTGGATTGTGTACCATATTTTGGCTGCCTGTGCGATCTGGAACCTGTGGCGCCGCAACTCTTTGAGAATTCTGAAATTGGAACTTTCGTTATTCCTCTTTCAATTTTTCTTGAGCGTGGCTTGGTCGCTCAGCTTTTTTATCCTCCAGGAAGTATTGCTTGCCATGGCAGCGCTCCTATTCCTTTGCAGCAATACGATCCTCGCCGCGCCGATCTATTGGAAATAAGAGCGGATTTCCGGACAGGTTTTGATTCCCTCATTTCTCTGGATATTTTATGTAATGTGGGTCAATATGTTCATTTGTATTTCCAACCCATAAATCGACTATGCTGAACAAAACGACCATCTGGTGCATCTTGATCTACGGTCTGATCATTCTAGGTCTGGGATGCCTCGGCTACGTGGAAGCAGGGAGCAAAGCTTCTCTCTGGTCGGGGCTCGGGTTCGGCCTGCTGCTGATCTTGAGCGCTCTCTCCATGTTCTCAGGCCGGACTATCGGCGCCTATGTATCGCTCGGCGCTACGATCCTATTGACAGTCGTTTTTGCTTACCGCTATTCGGCGAGCGGCAAAGGACTTCCCGCTATCCTCGCGATCTTGAGCGCTGGGATGCTCCTCTTCTTGTTGATCCGCTTTGCCAAGTGGAAATCGAACTGATGCCGTGGGTGGATCTTGTTGAGAGGCGTCCTATGCCCAGGTCCTTCATAAAGGCAATGAGAGGTTCGTAATCGCCGCGGTCCGCGTCTTTAGCGCTAAGTAAGTCAAGGCGCTGATTCCTTGGAGGGGAAACGCGATGCGGCGACCTTCCAGTCGATATTACTGAAGAAAGCTTCGATGTATTTTCCCCTGTCCAATCCGAATTGCGGCATATAGGCATGTTCGAAGACATCCATGATCAAGATCGGGTCTCCTCCTGCCAAGTGACCTACGTCGTGTTCGTTGATCCAAATATTCGCCAATCTTCCTTGCTGAGGATCCAGATAAAGGATCGCCCATCCGATTCCCCGCATAGAGCCGGTGGCGATGAAGTCCTTCTTCCATTGTTCGAAACTCCTGAATTGGGAGACGATGGCCGCATAAAGGGGGCTTTTGGCGTCGGGAATTCCATTGCCTCCGAGATTGTCGAAATAGAATTCATGGAGGCGCATCCCGTCGAATTCCCAGCCCAGCCTTCTCTTCAAGGCTCCATATTCATAGCTCATCCCCTGCCCCCCCTCTCCCATCGCTCGCAATTTGGCCAAGAGGTCATTGGCGTTTTTTACATAGCCTTCATAGAGCTTCAAATGCATCTGGATCAAACTCGCGTTGAAACCAGGCATCTCCAATAAATTCGAGTAGTTCTTAGGAACATAATTTTGTGCATGAACGAACAAGCCAATCGCAGACAGGCAGAGAATCAAAATGAGTCGCATAACAGCTCCTTGGAACTCTTCATTTTTTTTTGTGCGACCTACTCACGACTCGATGGGGATAGATTGTGAAACCATCTTCACGGTCGCTCTCCATTCCTTCCAATCGCTCTTCAGTCTCTTCTTCACAAGGCGGATTTCAGCAAGGAGCTCTTTATGCCCCTTTTTATATCTCTCGATGAGCATTTGCTTTTGAGCCAGCTCAGCGGCGAGATGATCGCAGAGCGAGGTGATTTTTTCAGCCCAAAGATCTTTTTGCTGGTGGAACGAGGCTTTCACTTTTTCTAGAATGTGGTCGCGGTGGCCAATCAAGAGCTGACGGACGATCCGCTCGTTATTTACGCTCTTGAGATCGTAGGCAAGTCCAAACTTATGAAGGACCCAGATCAGCCATTTCGCAGGATCGAAATGGTACC
>CAZVXG010000003.1:0-16791 GCA_964631635.1 uncultured bacterium
CGCCGGCGGCCGATCCGATGATCAGGATGCTTCCTCCGGTTCCTGCGCAATAGGCAAGGAGCTGCCAAAGACGAGAATCGACGGGATAGGTTTGTAAATCGTACATCCCTATTCCTGCTGCGACCAGGGGGACGTTGTCGATAACGGCTGAAATGAGACCGATGATAGTGGCAATCGCCGTCAAATTGTGAACCGTAGAGTCGAGGAAATAGGCCAGTTGCTTTAAGAGGCCTGCGGCATCCAACGCACTGATGCAAAGTAAAATCCCCAAAAAGAAAAGAATGCCGGAGGTATCGATCCGAGTGAGGATGTGGGGAATTCGCAAGTGTTTTCGGGACTCTTCTTCTCCGTGAATCAAATCGGTGATGACCCATAGGACTCCGAGTCCGATCAATACGCCCATAAAGGGAGGGAGTCCGGTCAGGGCTTTGAAGATCGGAACGAAAACCAGGACGGCGATGCCGCAGAAAAAAATAGCTCTAGCTCCAGGTTCCGAAGATTCCGCGTGCGCTTTCCTCAGGATCTGGGGATAAGATCCCTTCATTCCAATGCTCAAAAGGAAAAGGGCAGCGATCAGAGAAACAAAACTGGGCACAAAGAGAGATTTCATTACCTGGAGCGAAGTGATATTGCCGTTGATCCAGAGCATCGTAGTCGTCACATCGCCGATCGGCGTCCACGCGCCTCCTGCGTTTGCGGCGATCACGACCATGGCGCCTAAAAGCATCCTCTCTTTCTGGTCGGGAACCAGTTTCCTCAAAAGCGATACCATCACGATGGTCGTCGTCAGGTTGTCGAGGATCGCCGACAGAAAAAATGTGAAGATCCCTAGAAGCCAAAGGAGCTTTTTCTTGGAGCTTGTCTGGATCAAGTCGGTGACGATTTTGAATCCCTTGTGAGAATCGATCAATTCGACGACAGCCATCGCACCCAAAAGGAAAAAAATAATCTGACAGACGTCATTGATTTTTTC
Organism: uncultured bacterium; assembly: GCA_964631635.1. Lineage (GTDB taxonomy): Bacteria > Chlamydiota > Chlamydiia > Chlamydiales > SM23-39 > DALYFE01. The sequence continues at coordinate 974 of CAZVXG010000003.1, forward strand.
CCCGAGCCGGTGAACATTTGCTGCAGATTCCTCTGTTTTGATCAGGAATAAGAACATCCAGGTTAAGACAGCCATCAAAAGGGCAGGCGCTGTCTTATTGATCTTGATATGCGATTCGAAAATGATGGCGATATAGCCGATGGCAAAAGTAAGGAGAATGAGCAGGTTGGCTAACTGGATTTCGAGCATGGGTTTTTTCCTATTTGTAACATTTTATCGAAGACCCGCTTGTAAAATATCGTGCATCCGAAGGAGTCCTGCAATGCGCCCCTGTTCCACGACGGGCAGGACCGCGATCAGCCGGCTGGGGTCCTCTTCCATTTGACGGAGCGCGGCCGATGCGAGTTGATCGGGAGCGATCGTCCTGGGAGACGGACTCATGAGGGTTCCGATCGGGGCTTGCAAGGCTTTTTCTCCCTTTGCCTCGATCGATCGGCGCAAATCGCCGTCCGTAAAAATCCCCTGTAAGATCCCCGCCTCCTCGATCAAGAGACAGCCGCACCGTTTTGCCGTAAGGGCATGCAGCACGTCGATCAACCGATCTTGTCGGCGGCAGACGGGGATCGCATCCCCTTTGAGCATCAGGTCGAATACTTTGAGAGTGATCTTTCGTCCAAGAAGACCGGCGGGGTGGTTGGATGCGAAATCGGCTAAGGTGAACCGCTTCGCCTGCATGAGGGCGATCGCGAGGCAGTCTCCAAAAATAAGCTGCGCCGCGGTTGAGGTCGTGGGAGCTAAATCGTAAGGGCACAGTTCTCGTTGGACAGGAAGATGAACAGACAAATCGCAAGCAAGGGCGAGGCGGGAATGGAGCGCGGAGACGATGGCGATCGCCGTCGCTTTTTTATTTTTTATCGGAGAGACGAGCTGCAACAATTCTTCCGATTCGCCGCTTTTGCTAAACAGCAGAAAAACATCTCGCGGCAAGACCAGGCCGATATCGCCATGCAAGGCATGGCCAGGAGAGAGGAAAACCGCTCGCGTACCTGTAGAGATGAATGTCGCGGCAATCTTTTGAGCGATGTGTCCGCTTTTTCCAACGCCGCTCAAAAAGATCGTCCCTGGGCAATCGAGCAATAATTTCTCGATTTTCTTTGCCTCGTTCAAATCGATCGAGTCGAAGAAATAATTCAAGTAACCCCGTAGATCCTGAAAAAGCGCGTCGAGCATGCCCTTTCATATTAAGAATAGCCGTGCTTGAAGTCTTCTAAAAAATCGCTTAAGGTCGTAGAGAAAAGGCATAGGATGAAAAAGATCCCCATCGCAGTGGCCGAAGGAGATGGCATCGGCCCAGAAATTATGCGCGCGACGCTCCAAATTCTCACACAAGCTGGCGCTGCGCTCGAATTGCACCCCGTGGAGATCGGCGAAAAGATGTATCGGAAAGGGTTCCCGACCGGCATGGATCCGAAAGCCTGGGATACGATCCGAGGAACGAAGGCGTTTCTGAAAGCCCCCATCACCACTCCGCAAGGAGGCGGGTTCAAAAGCCTCAATGTGACGATCCGGACGACGCTTGGGCTCTATGCCAATGTCCGGCCCTGCGTCTCGTATGCTCCTTTCGTCGATACGCTCCATCCCGAAATGGATGTCGTCATCGTCCGCGAAAATGAGGAAGACCTCTACACGGGGATCGAATACCGGCAAACGCCCGACGTCTGCTCCTCTCTCAAGATCATTTCCCGTGCGGGATCGGAAAAGATCGTCCGCTATGCATTCGAATATGCCAAGCGAATGAGGCGGAAAAAAGTGACCTGTTTCGTGAAAGACAACATCATGAAATTTTCCGATGGCCTCTTCCATAAAGTTTTCGACGAGATCGCTTTGGAATATCCTGATATCCTCAATGAGAGTTGGATCGTCGATATCGGCGCAGCGAAACTGGCCGATACGCCTGAAGTGTTCGATTGTATCGTAATGCCCAACCTCTATGGCGACATCCTCTCCGACGTGGCTGCGCAGATCGCTGGTTCCGTCGGAATCGCCGGCTCTGCCAATATCGGCGAAAAAGGGGCGATGTTCGAAGCGATCCACGGTTCCGCGCCGCGCCGCGCGGGCCAGAATGTCGCGAACCCCTCCGGACTTCTCTTAGCCGCCGTCCAAATGCTCGTCCATATCGGCCAAGGAGAGATAGGCGCAAGCATCCATAACGCTTGGCTGAAGACGTTAGAGCTTGGAATCCATACTTACGACATCTACAAAGAAGGGGTGAGCAAGAAGAAAGTAGGCACCGCGGAATTCGGACAGGCGGTCATTGAGAATCTCGGGAAAAAACCGGAACAGCTCAAGCCCGTCGCTTACGCGCATGCCGCCGAACCGCTGGTCCATAAATTCCGCCCCTCTTCTCCTAAACGCCTGCTCGTCGGCATCGACGTCTTCATCTACCATCGCGGATCTCTGGCACAATTCTTCGACAGGATCTTCCACATCAATATCGGCGCTCTGCGGCTGAAAATGATTGCGAACCGAGGAGCCCGCGTCTGGCCGCAAGGGCAGCCCGAGACCTTCTGCATCGAACAGTGGCGCTGCCGCTTCACCTCGGATAACGGGATAGCGGTATCTCAACACGACGCCATCCAAATCCAACACGCCTTCGACCGTGTCCAAATGGACGTGATCAAAGCGGAATTCCTCTACACTTTCGACGGTATATCCGGATATTCCTCCTCCGAAGGATAATTAATCCCATAAATCTGTTTTTATTATAATTAAATTTTTAATTATACTATAATTACCTTTTATAAAAACAATAACATGGAGTATTTATGGCAGCAGCAGTAATAGCAGGAATGAGTTCTGGGATAAAACAAGTAGTGGTCGGAGCCGTGATTGGTACGGGCGCCGTATTGGCAATCGGAGTCTCGCCCCCAACTCTCGCAGTAGGGATGGTGGGAGGAGCAGCGATCTCAGGGATAGCGTCTGCACTGAGCCGCAGATGCTCGGGACTTAAGGGGCGTGCAGAAGTTCCAGTACAAAAAAAGGCTGATGATCAGTGTGTAAAAGCAGCAGACGGCGTTTTCGATAAAAACAGACGAGAAGAAAAGGGTCTAGCAGCAGATGGCCAGCGATTCGAACAGTTGCTTTCAGCAAGTCCAGGCGGGCAAAACGATGGCTCCGATCCCATGGAGTTGGACGCAGCCATAGCTGCGAGTCCAGCCGGAAACTACGACTCCTTTGATGCAAATGCTCCACACAATAGGCCCGATCGCCGCCGCTTCCTGGCAAGACCAGGTTCCGCCGTGGACGCAACAAGCAATTGCAATGCTGAATTGAAAAAAGCAAAAGCAGCATTGAAGAAAGCAACAGCAGCATTGAAGAAAGCAACAGCAGCATTGAACGTAGCCTGCCTGACTACCGCGAACGTTCTCACGGATAACGACGACTCTAAACAGCCCTTGCCACGCAGAAGAGATACCTCAGTGCATCTGACCAGAGACGACCTTCGGAAGCTTTTCATTGAGCAGGGCTACACGATTGTGCCCGGAGGAAAGGGAAGTCATTTGAAGTTGAAGAAACCAAGGCAGCCTACCGTGATCATACCGCAGGGTGACAAGGGGGGACTCTCATCAGGTGTCGAGCACGATTTAAGGAAAATTTTAGAAGATATCTCAAAAAAATAATGAAATGGAGTATTTATGGCAGCAGCATCAACAACAGGAATGAGTTCTATGCAATTGTGTGGCATAGCGGTGGTTGGCACGGGTGTCGCATTGGCAGCCGGCGCCTCGGCCCCAGCTCTCGCAGTAGGAGCGGTAGGAGGAGCAGCGATCGGAGGGGTAGCGTCCGTACTGAGCCGCGTATGCTTGGGAGGCAGGAGGAGGCATGCAGAAGTTGAAGTGCAAGAAGAAGAGGCTGATGCCCAGTCTTTAGAAGCATCAGGCATTGAAATTGACCTTGGCCCTTTCGATGAAAACAACAGACGAGAAGAAAAGGGTCCAGCAGCAGGAGAAGGAAAATTCGCACGGGATGGCCAGCGATTCGAACAGTTGCTTCCAGCAAGTCCAGGCAGGCAAAACGATGGCGTTGATCCCACGGAGTCGGACGCAGCCATAGCTGCGAGTCTAGCCGGAAACTACGACGACTCCTTTGATGAAAAGGCTCCGCCAAGCAATGCTGAAGAAAAGGTAGCTGCAGTCTACGCAGCAAGTAGACGGGAACAGAAATACGACCCTGCTTTACAAAATGGATATAAATGCGCTGTGGAAATGGTGGCAAACGGCATCAATCCCGCAAACGCACAGGAGATCATGGGATTAGACAACATCCCTCAAAATTTCCTCTTATTTCTAGATGGAGATCCTGTTCATGCAGGGCATCTCGCGCTTTACAGCCTCGCACATCCAGAACCAAGAGATCATCACCAGAGGCCTTTGACACCAAGGACGTTCTTGGAACTCGCTCGAAGAATGGGAGTCGATCAAGCTCAGCTCGAGACGATTTGGGTGCTTGCGGAGATCAACGATACTCTCCAAGGGATACAAGTCGACCAAGATGGTGAGATTACTGACGTAACAGCTGACAACCGAAGAAAGAATAGACTTGAGCAACTGCATACCCTACTTATTTCAGAACACGGCACTCCAGAACAACTAATCGCCCGAGCCAACTTACGCTTCTTTTTACAGGAGCAAGATGTGTGGAAGAGCCAATTCCCAAACGGTTAGTCAAGCGATGCGTCTTGCTCTAGCTGCTTCTTGAGTTCGTTCAAGAAGCCGCAGCCGTAGAGGCCGTCGAGGACGCGGTGGTCGAAAGTGAGAGACACCCAGAGGATTGAGCGGATCGCAATCGAATCGTCCGGCATGGGAACGACCTTGCGAGTAATCGCGCCGAGTCCGACGATCGCGACTTCCGGGTAGCGGATGATCGGGATGCCGATCATCGTTCCCGTCATCCCAAAATTCGTCATCGTAATCGTCCCCTCTTGGACGTCGGCAGGCTGGAGCCGGTGCTGGCGGGCCTTGTCGGCCATCTCCGCAACCTGCCTGGAAATTTCAGGAAGAGAAAGCCTCTGGCATCCGCGCACGACGGGAACCATAACTCCCTGATCGACGCTGACCGCGATCCCGAGATTTACGAACCGCTTCATCACGATCGTGTCTCCTTCGAGCGATGAGTTGATCAAAGGAAAGGCGTGCAAAGCCCTGGCGATCGCACGGGCGACAAAAGCGGAGATCGTCAGCTTCGTTCCATATTTTTGCAAAAAAGAAACCTTTTGTTCCTGGATCATCTTGACGATCCGGGTGACATCCACTTCGGTCGCAAGCGACGCATGGGGCGCCTCATAGAAGGAGCGGACCATATTGTCTGCGATCGCCTTGCGAAAGGCGCTCATCTTGATCCGCTCCGTGTCGGAACACTCGGTTGTGGACGTCTCAGCAGCTTTATATTCTTCGATATCCTTCTTGGTCAGGCGGCCTCCCTGACCGCTGCGAGGGATCCGATCGATTTCTTCCAAACCCAATCCCCTCTCTTTCAAAAGCCGCATCACCGATGGAGAAAGGAAGTCTTGCATGTCCGAAGAGGCACAGCCAGGAGAAACGGGGGCCGCCGCAACAGAAGAGGAACAGCCAGGAGAAACGGGGGCTGCCGCAACAATAGGGCCTGCAGCGGGAACTGTTCCTGCTGGCAGTAGGATCGCAAGCGTCTCTCCAACCTGGTATTCTCGGGTCGGTTCTGCGAGGATCTCCTGAAGAACGCCAGCGGCAGGAGAAGGAATTTCGCTGTTTACTTTATCAGTCGAAACCTCAAGCAGCGGTTCGTCGAGCTCGACGGTGTCGCCGGCTTTCTTGAACCATTGGACGACCGTGGCGCTGACTATGCTCTCGCCAAGTTTGGGTAAAGTAATTTTTAAGGGTCCGCTCATAATGTGGATCTATTATCGATTTTTTGATCGATTTTTGCAATGAGGTTTTCCCATCTTTGCCGTCCCTGGGTAAGCCGCAGTTCGATCTCCAGGTAAAGGATGGGAAGCAAGGCAGAAAAAGAGGAGGGAAGTTTAACAAAATCCTTTTCAGTGGTTATAATCGCACTGGCGCTCAATGATTTGCATCGATCGGCAAAGCGCGCTAGCCGTTGTAAAGAGGCGGGTTCATGGTCGGCGAGGATCCATTCCGCTACGACCTTTGCGCCGTTCTCTTCCACTGTTTTTTTGAAAGCGCGGGGATTGCCGATCCCGCAAAAGAGTCCCACGCTCTTTCCTTGAAGAAGGGTCTTCTCTTCGCCATCGCCATCGAGAATGCGGGTGGCTGCAGGCTCAAAATCGAACCCGCCTGCAAATACCGCATCCGCTTCTTTTAGCCTCTTAGGGCTGTCGCGCAAGAATCCCCAGGGAAGAAAATGTCCTTTTCCAAAAGGGTCGTCTTGCCTTAAGAGAACGATATCGAAATCGCGATGAAGCCTTCGATGCTGAAAACCGTCGTCGAGAAGGATAAGCTCAGCACCGCCGGCTGCGGCCTTTTTTGCTAACGCTACCCGATCCTTGCCGACATAAATCCTGACCTGCGGCAATCGGCGCTGCAACAGCATTGCCTCGTCGGACATTTCGCCGAATCCGCGCGAAAGAATCGCGACTCTGCGATGGGAAAAGGTTTTCGCGAGCAAATGGACGAACGGGGTCTTTCCCGTTCCGCCGGCGACGATATTTCCGACGCTCACAACAGTAGATCGCACGCGATGCACTTCAAGCCATCGGCGCCGATAGAGAGCATTCTTGCAAAAGACGCTCAAAGCCCAAATCCAACTGAGCGGAGCGAAAAACCATGCCCCCCGTTCAATGAGCGATTGCCCGCACAGGAGCAGCTTGTGACGCATAAAATAGATGATATTCGACCTGTTCGATGATGATATGGATCGCAGCCATATGGGCTTCCTGGATCCGGTCGGAAAATGGAAAGCCCGATACGATCCATTCGAGATCGCAAAGCCCTTTCATGAGTCCCCCCGTTTTGCCGAGAAACGCGATCGTCTTGAGACCGCGCGACGCAGCAACCTTTGCCGCCGCGATGAGATTTTGCGAATTGCCGCTCGTCGTAAGCGCAATAAAAAGATCGCCCGCTATTCCGAGCGCTTCGACTCCGCGTGCGAAGACCGATTCGAATCCCATGTCGTTGGAGACGCAGGTAAGATGCCCCGGATCTGCGAGCGCGATCGCCGGCAAGGCGGGGCGCTGCTTGCGAAATATTCCGGTCAATTCCTCGGCAAAATGGATCGCATCGCAGAGGCTGCCGCCATTGCCGGCGATGAGCAGCTTCCCTTTCTTCTGAAAACAATCGGCAATCCACTCCGCCGCGGTTACGATGAATTGCAATCCTTGCGGCTCTTTGAGAACAGCGACGGCGCGCGTGGCGTCTTCGATGGCTTGCAAGATCTGCTTTTGCATAGTAGACTATCTTAACGCTTAAGAAACATTTATGCAAAACATCGCGATTGTGGGAGCAAGCGGCGCCGTCGGCCAGGAAATTCTTCGCCTATTGGAGAAACGGGCGTTTCCATTGAAGGGACTCCGTTGTTTCGCCTCCCCTCGATCTCTTGGGAAAACCGTCCGCTTCCGCTCCGAATCTATTCCTCTTGAAATGCTAAATCCCACCTCGCTCGACGGGATCGACCTCGCGTTTTTTTGCGCCGGATCGGCGGTCTCCAGGCAGTGGATTCCGCGCGTAAGCTGCCTTGTCATCGATTCCAGTTCCGCATTCCGGATGGAGGTTCCCCTCATCATTCCGGAAATCAATGCGCATGCACTTTGCAATCATAAAAACGTGCTCGCCTCTCCCAATTGCGCTGCGACGATTCTCCTGATGCCGCTGTTTACTCTCCATCGCCTTTATCGGGTAAAGCGAATCGTCGCATCCACCTATCAAGCTGCCAGCGGAGGAGGTGCGCATCTACTCGAAGAATTGCTTAAAGAAACGCTCGCCTTTCTCGAAAACCGTCCTCATGTGCACTCCCTCCCTTTTCCCTACGCCTTTAATCTTTATCCCCACAATTCCCAGCTCCATCCTTCGGGTTACGTCGAAGAGGAGATCAAAATGCAGGAAGAGACGAGAAAGATTCTCGAAGATCCAGAGATTCGAGTCAGCGCTACCTGCGTGCGGGTTCCTGTCTTGCGCGCCCATTCGGTGTCTGCGAACGTCGAATTCCACCGCCCTTTTTCCCTCGATGCAATCTACGGCGCTTTACAGGGCGTTCCCGGTCTGAAAGTCTTCGAAAACCGCTTGGAGAACCGGTTCCCGACTCCGTTGGATGCCGCAGGAAAGGATGAGGTCTATTGCGGGCGGCTGCGGATCGACCCGAGCCAGCCCAACACCCTCGAGTTTTGGTCGGTAGGCGATCAACTTTTGAAAGGAGCCGCTTTGAACGCCATCCAAATCGCGGAGCTGCTGGCCAAGGGCTTTTCGTGAAAAAGAACAGTTTCTAAGAGATCGGGAAAGTTATTGGATTACAGATTTCTCTGCAAAGTGGTTGCCTGGAAGATAAGAGCTGTGCAGTTTTTTTACAAACGCCATGCGCGGTATAGACGACACACCGGATAGAAATTTAACCGGCCGGAAAGAAAAATCGGAGGCGCATGCCCCGCAACAAGTGGTAAGCCTGCTGAGTCCACTGCCAGTAGTTAAAAGGCATATACACCTTGAATATCTGCTGAGGGATCGCAATGGCTTGGTCCATTCCCAATTTGATTCTCTCGGCAACAGATTCCGTCTCCTTGCTCCATGCACAGAAAGTTGTTTCAGGAGGCGCAAAAAAAATTGCGTTGGCTTCCTGCTCGCATGTGAGCGTACCATTTAAAAAAGGATTTGGAGTGAGAATATTTAGAGCGAGAATTTCGGGGTTGGAGCAATACCAGTTCCTCCCCCAGATCAACGCGGCGTTGCCCAATCCCAGTAACAAACTCAAGGACGAAATTTTGCCGACCAGCCATCGGCATTGATTCCAACGGACAGCCGCATGAGGCGCCCATGCTTGCGCCTGTTGAATTACATTTATAACCATACGTGCAATTATACAAAATTACTAAATAAAATAAATAAAAAAAATTTATATGCAATTAAACTAATGTAATACCAATTATCAAAAATAAGATTTAGAACTACGCAACAGATTTTAAAAGCCGTCCGCAGTTCTTCCGCAAAAATGTTTTAATACAAATTTATTTAGATCGTTTTTAATTCACGGATACTTAATAATGAATCCGTAAACAAAGGCTGTTAATTATGATCATTGAAACAATTTTTGTAAAACCAACAGAACAGGAACGAGCCCTTCAAGCTTTACCTCCCTGGGCCCAGGAGCAACGTGAAATCGAAGCGATCAGGAACGATCCGAGGCTCCAAGAAAAGATCGGCAACAGCATCTATGAAATCCGCAAAACCGCATCGGGCTACGTAGTCGTAACGGACTGGTGCGAAATGCAAGTCGACGTACACTATTTGCCGCCCATCGATCATCAGTGCGGTCCTGCCCGTTTCGAGCTGGTATTCCGCGATCCAGTGCTGAAATAACGGTCTTGTATTTCTTCGTTTGAAGTTCCGCGCTCCGCCCTTCTCCAAAGACGCATCGCCTTTGGAGGGCGGGGTACAGGCTCTACCAACCATGACACACAAGTTTTGATGGGTATTTGGGTCTGTGTTAGAATAAGTATTCACAGAAGAAAGCGAATGCCAATATCTCATATCCCAAAAACTCCTCCTCCCATTTTTCTCCGTCTTGACAACTTCCATTGGATTCATGAAAAAGGGAATTAACATGTCCAAGCCCAAATATCCTCCCCTTTCATCCGATGAACTGCGGGCAGCGCTTGCGGTCGAATCGGCCGAATTCGAACGGGCCTACCGATGGCTGGAACAACATTTGCCTCCGAGCTTTTTAAACGAGGTCGATTCCAAGACGCGCATACTGATCGCGCGCAATCTTCTGAGCTTTTCTCTACAGGACCGGTTCATCCAGATCCATTTGAAGCAAGAAGCGATCGTCTGTTGCATGGACGGCCCTGATGCTGACTTGAAAATCTTGAGGCCCTTCAGCCGTTTCGCGATCCGCTATTACCGGGCGTTCGTCTCGAACGAGCCGCCGCCAGGACAAAAAACGGGAAATCTCCGGATCGCGACGATCTATTTCCGCGATCCAGATACGGATGAGCTGCTGCAACCGGCGGCAAAACAAAAGCTGCTGGAGCTGGCGAGGGAAGAAAATCCTGGTTTACAGAGCGAGGCGTTCGAGAAACTGCTGAGCGGACTGACGCCCCGTTTTCTGAACTCCATGACTCCAGAGCGATTGAAGGTGGCATTCAAAATGTTTTTCCGGGCGAAGGAGAGGGACCAATGCCAGTACGAAGTTCGGATGAACAAAGATTGGAAGGAAAAAGAATCTCCTTCGATGCAATTGGTGCTGGCGTGGCGCAATGTCCCGAAAGCGGGCTTCCTCTATCGGCTCGCTAAAATCATCCATTTCCACCAGCTCGCGCTGAAAAAAGTAGTCGCCGCTTATGTCGATCCCTACAGCACCGAAAATGTGGTCATCATGTCTTTAGGCCTCGATGGATTGCAAGGGGGCGCAGCCTGGGAAGAGACCGATATCGACGATTTCCTCAGGGAACTCGCCCTGTCGAAATTCTTCGAAATCGACGATCCGGTCGGCGCCACCTTCGTCTTGCCTGCGCTCTTGAGCGGCAATGAAGGGCACCTCGTCCGCAATTTCATCAGCTTCGTCCATCAAGTGCTGGTCTACGCCGATCCGAATCTCTATTCGCTGGACAATGTGGTCGATGGATTTTGCCGCCACCCCGAACTCACGGTAAAACTCTGCAAGGCATTCGAGATGAGGTTCCATCCGCAAAAGCATGAGGCCGCAGCCTATGAAACGGCGAAAAAAGAATTCTTCCATCTTGTCGAGCAGCTCGACACAGGGCAGGCGTTCAACGACCTTCGGCGCAAAAACATCCTGCGGCAAGGGATCCAGTTCATCGATTGTACCTTCAAGACCAATTTCTACCAGACCGATAAAACAAGCTTCAGCTTTCGGCTCGATCCCCGCTATTTGGACGATGTCCCTTATGACCGGAAGGAGAAATTCCCGGAGCTGCCATTCGGGATCTTCTTCATCCGAGGCATGCATTTCATCGGATTTCACATCCGCTTCAAAGACTTGGCCAGAGGCGGAGTAAGGACCATCATCCCCGAGCGAAGGGAACAATTCAATTACGACCGGAACAATATCTTCTCCGAAGCCTATAATCTCGCTTACACGCAAGAAAAGAAGAACAAGGATATTCCCGAAGGAGGCGCGAAAACGGCGATTCTCCTGAAGCCGACTGACGTTTTGAAGATGGAAGAGCAGATTTTCCAGCGCGAGATGGAAGAAGAGGATATGGACTCCGCTGCCATCGAAGCGAAACTGGCGTTCTATCGGAAGGAGCAAAAGCAATCTTACATCAATGCTTCCCAGCGCTGTTTCATCGATAGCTTCATGCAGCTCATCAACTGCGATGAACATGGGAAGCTCCGATCCGAATCGATCCTCGATTATTGGAAAAAGCCCGAATACATCTACCTCGGGCCCGATGAAAATATCTCGAATGAAATGATCGTCTGGATCGCAGACTACGCCGTACAGTGCGGCTATCAACCTGGCCGCGCATTCATGAGCAGCAAACCGGGAGCAGGGATCAATCACAAGCACTACGGCGTCACCTCCTACGGAGTCAATGTCTATCTGGAAGAGACGCTCCGCTTTTTAGGGATCGATCCGAAAACCCATCCCTTCACGATCAAGATGTCCGGAGGACCCGATGGCGACGTCGCCGGAAACGAAATCCTGAATCTCTATAGGTTCTACCCAAAGACAGCAAAACTCCTCGCCCTGACCGATGTCTCAGGAACCATCTACGATCCGAATGGGCTCGACTTGAAAGTAATGGTCGATCTATTCCATAAGGTCTTGTCCATCCGCTGCTATCCTCCTGAAAACCTCTCCGAAGGAGGATATCTCCTCGACCTGTCAGTCAAAAAGGAAGAGAGCGCTTATGCCCAGCAAACCCTCCTTTGGCGCAAAAAAGAAGGAAAGGCCGTCAAAGAATGGCTATCGGGCAATGACATGAATCTTCTCTATCGCAGCAATGTCCATCAAGTCCCGGCGGACATATTCGTCCCCGGAGGAGGCAGGCCGCGGACGCTCAATGAGACGAACTACCTCACCTATTTGGATCAGGAAGGAAAACCCACGTCTAAAGCCATCGTCGAGGGAGCCAATCTCTACCTGACTCCAGGCGCCCGCCGCGCCCTGGAAAAATTAGGGACGCTCGTCCTCAAAGACAGCTCTTGCAACAAGGGGGGCGTCATCACCTCTTCTTTCGAAGTGCTCTCTGGCCTTTGCATGAGTGAAGCGGAATTTTTGAAGGAAAAAGACGAATACGTCAAAGAAGTCCTCGAAATCATCCGGAAAGCCTCTTTAAGCGAGGCCAGGCTGCTGCTGGATACCCACAAAAAAAGCGGCGCCTACCTCACCGACATCTCCGATAAGATCTCAGAGCGGATCAACCACTTTAAATACCAACTGCTCGAATATTTGGATAAGGTTCAGTTAACCAAAGATCCGGACGATCTCCTGATCCGGTGCCTCGTCCATTACTGCCCTCCCCTACTCCGCAAGCGCTATCTACAGGGCATCCTCTCGATGCCCGATCTCCACAAAAAGGCAATCATCGCTTGTTTCATCGCCTCCAGGCTAGTCTACAGCCGGGGACTCGACTGGAGTCCCAAAATCGCAGACATTCTCCCCACCCTAAAATTAGATCAGCATCTATTTAAGGATTAGTGACTTATCAAATATATTCAGCAATCTCGATGTTAGATTGCTAAAAAATAGCCGTCCTGTTACAATGGGGTTTAAACATATGAAAAACAGCCAATTTAAGTCCCTTCCCGCAAAGAAGCTGCCGAAAACGGATCGGGAGCAAGCCGTTCTCCTCGGCCTCGTCGAGCTCTATCTCAAGACGGGCAAACCGATCGGATCGAACACCCTCCAGGAGCATGGTTTCGAGTCGCTGAGTTCGGCTACCATCCGGAACTATTTCAACAAGATGGAAAGCCAGGGCTACCTGGCCCAACAGCATACGTCGGGCGGCCGAATCCCTACGGACAAGGCATTCCGCCTCTATGCGGACACTCACCTGGGCCAGGGGATGATCGAAGACAGCCAGGAAGAGGCGATCCATGCCAGCCTGAAACGGAACCGCAAGGAAGTCGCCGCTTTGATCCATCAAGCGGCTGAAACATTGAGCGAACTGGCCCAATGCGCCGTTTTCGTCTCGACTCCCCGATTCGACCAGGACTTCATCCAAGACGTCCGCCTCATTCAACTCGACGCATCGAAGCTCCTTTCCGTAGTGATCACCGATTTTGGACTGATCCGCACCGAACCGATCTATCTCGACCGATCTGTCGACATCCCCTTTTTGCGAGCTTGCGAAGAGTATTTCCTCTGGCGGATGAACAAGGGAGAAAAGCCTCTCTTCCGCAATGAGGCTGAATCGAAATCTGCAGGGCGCATCTACAACGAAGTCATGGTGCGGCACGTAGTTGGATACGCAAATTACCCGCACGAAGAAGTGTTGCGCACTGGCTTATCCAAGCTGCTCGCCTACCCGGAATTCAACGATGCGGCAGCTCTCGCCAGCAGCCTTTCCCTGCTTGAAGACGACCAGCAAATGCGGAATTTCTTGAGGGAATGCTGCAAGAAGAACGAGATGGCGATCTGGATCGGCGATGAACTCTGCCCTGCCGTCCCTCCAGGCTCCGACTGTTCGATCATTGCGATTCCCTATCGGATCAACCAAACCCAGGCAGGGGCCATCGCGCTCCTCGGACCCTTGCGGATGCCTTATCGAAACCTCTTCGGTTTGGCCAGAGCGTTCAGCGAACAATTAAGCCAAGCTCTGACGGAGAGCATCTACAAGTATAAGATCACTTTCCGCCAGGCGACAAAAAATGCGGAGGCAATTCCCCATTCTTCCGTCTTCATAGAAAATCAAGGATTAAAACCATGACTGAACAAGAACTCCCAAAAACCGAAGAGATCGACTGGAAAGACAAGTATCTCAGGACATTGGCCGAAATGGAAAATATGCGCAAGCGGATGCAGAAGGAACGGCAGGAAATGATCCGTTTCGGCGTCGAGAACTCCATCGGCGAATTCCTTCCAGCGATCGACAATCTCGAGAACGCGCTCCGTTTCTCCGAAAACGCAGGAGGCGAAGTGAAAATGTGGGCGCTTGGCTTTGAAATGATCCTCTCTCAATTCAAGGAAGTCCTGCACAACAGCGGCATCGTCTCGTTCCATTCCGAAGGAAATACATTCGATCCGCTCCTTCACGAAGCAGTCGAAACCGAAGAGACGACGGATCATCCCGATGGGATGATCCTCCACGAATTTACCAAGGGTTATAAAAGCTCTGCCCGTACTGTGCGCCCTGCGCGCGTCAAAGTGGCTAAGCACCCTCAAAAAACAGAAATCTCTGCGCTTGAAAGCAGCGCGGAAGCAAATTAAAGGATAAAAAAACTATGGCACAACTTAAGAAAAAAATCATCGGCATCGACCTCGGTACGACCAATTCCTGTGTGGCAATCATGGAAGGGGGATCGACCGTGGTCATTGCGAATGCGGAAGGAGCGCGGACTACGCCCTCTGTCATCTCCTATAAAGGAGGCGAGCGGCTCGTTGGAATCCCTGCGAAACGGCAGGCGGTCACGAATCCCGATAAAACGCTGTATTCGACGAAGCGCTTTATCGGACGCAAATATGGCGAAGTCCAATCGGAAATCAGCACAGTCCCCTATAAGGTGTCGAAAAACTCCAATGGAGACGCCGTGTTTGAAGTCGAAGGGAAAATCGTCTCTCCCGAGGAAGCTGCGGCCCACATCCTGACCAAGATGAAAGAAACGGCGGAAACTTATCTCGGCGAAAAAGTGACGGAAGCGGTCATCACCGTTCCCGCCTACTTCAACGACTCGCAGCGCCAATCGACGAAAGACGCCGGCAAAATCGCCGGCCTCGAAGTCAAGCGGATCATCCCTGAGCCAACCGCAGCGGCGCTCGCCTATGGATTGGACAAGCTCCACACCGATAAAAAAATTGCGGTCTACGACCTCGGCGGTGGTACATTCGATATCTCCGTCCTTGAAATCGGCGATGGCGTCTTCGAAGTGCTCGCTACCAATGGCGATACCCATCTCGGCGGCGACGATTTCGACAATCTCATCATCCATTGGCTTCTCGACGAATTCAAGAAAGAGCACGGGATCGATCTGTCGAAGGATAAAATGGCCCTGCAGCGCCTGCGCGATGCGGCTGAAAAGGCGAAAATCGAACTCTCCGGAACGCTCTCCACGGAGATCAACCAGCCCTTCATCACGATGGATGCGAGCGGACCAAAGCACCTGGCCATTACTCTGACCCGCGCCAAGCTCGAAAACCTTTGCCATGACCTGATCGAGAAAACGGTCGAGCCTTGCCGCAAAGCGCTCAAAGATGCTGGTTTAACCAATAGCGAAATCGGCGAAGTGATCCTCGTAGGAGGAATGACCCGTATGCCCGCTGTCCACCAGAAAGTGAAGGAACTCTTCGGCCGCGAACCTCATAAAGGGGTCAATCCCGATGAGGCGGTTGCGATCGGCGCCGCCATCCAAGGCGGAATCTTTGCGGGCGACGTCAAGGACGTCCTCCTGCTCGACGTCGTTCCCCTCACTCTCGGCATCGAAACGCTCGGAGGCGTAATGACTCCGCTCATCGAGCGCAATACGACGATTCCGAGCCAGAAGAAACAGATC
>CAZVXG010000004.1:0-15690 GCA_964631635.1 uncultured bacterium
CGGCAAAAAAGGCCAAAAAATCATTTGCTACGCAAACGCTTTTTTGGCGATGAAGCGACCCACCTGCGTGGGTCGCGTCCGGACTCGAAGTGAAGCGCGATGCAGCGCGCGAACCGGCGGGAGTCCCGGAGTCCGGTCATCGGCAAAAAAGGCCAAAAAATCATTTGCTACGCAAACGCTTTTTTGGCGATGAAGGAAGCCACCTGCTTTGCGTCGCGTCTGGCTCAAATCTACTCTTTCCGTTTAGGAAAGAAGCAAGCCAACAGTTTGGCTTGCGTGTAGATTTGAGGTGAAAGACGATATTTGCGAAGCAAACCGTCTGAGCAGATTTCTCTGGAACAGCCTGTAAATTGTCGTTCTTATTTGATCTAAGACTAATCCCAAATGCTATAACAGAGAGATATTCGTTCTTTCTCAGTGTTATAAATCGGCTCAACACCATGAAATGAAACGTCCGATTTTAAAAAACAAAAAATTGAATTGGGAATGAAAGGAACGGTAGACACCTTGTCGAAATCTTTGAAGCCATGGTGCCGGAGCCCATTGCATTTGAATGCCCGATCTTTTGGAAGGTAAATCGATGTTCCAAGGTGTTTCTGATCGTAGGAAATGGGCAAATAAAATAAGAGAGAAATGATTTTATTTGGGTGATCGGTATGAGGTCCAATGGAGTAACCAGCGCAATCTCGGATTATCGATGCACAGGCCCCTAATTTTTTGCTCCGGAAAGGTTCTCCGAACCGCTTTTCTAACTGAGGTTGGAATTTATCCAAAAGCGAGCGCACGAATCTTTCGCTACAGATAGCTGAAGTAAAGTGGTGCCAAAATACAAACTGGGTAAAAGGCAACAGGTTCAATTTGTCTGCAGCGAGATCAAATAAGTATCTTTGTGGGTAACCTGCAAGTGAAGAAGAAAAATAGGAGGAGGCTGGGATGTTGCTGACCAATTCTTGGTAAAATTCTTCTGGAAAGCATGACTCGGTATGGAAATGGTGGTAGGGATTAGTCTGGATTGGAGTTGTAGCAATTCGTTGAATGAGATGGGATAGAATTTCTGCTTCCATACTAAGATTATGGATAGTTAATTCTGTTTATTTTTTGCCAGATCTTTCGAATGAGCGTGTTTTATAACTTCTACAGCAGTTTTAAGTCATTAGTATTTAGACACTACGAGGCTGATGAGCGCCATTCGGCCCTAAAGGCTACTCTCCGGAGAGGGTCTGCATCTTTCAATAACTGCGCGCATCATTCTTTTGGATCCAGTTGTCAAAGCTTGATTGCAGTATTTTGAAGCCACCAGGAGTAGGGTATTGCCCGGTAAAGACCCATTGGCCTTGGGAAAGTGGTATGGCTTGATTCAATCCTTCCATTGACTGATAGATGATTTTAAGTTCTCCTTTCCAGGATGTATTTTCGGGCATGATCAGTTGAGCTACTTTCTGTTCGAGTTCTTCATGGGTAGCGCAATCATAGATTTGGAAAAGTTGGGTAGGGGAATGCTTTTTTTTCTCTTTGAAGATCTCAACTGCGGCTTGGAATGCGATAAAGTGGCTGATTTGGCTCATATCTATGCCATAACAATCAGGAAAGCGGACGGGAGGAGCCGAACTGACAATGATGATTTTTTTGGGATTGAGAGCAATTAGTTTTTTGACCAATGATTCTTTTAGAGTCGTCCCTCGAACGATCGAATCGTCCACAACCACCAAAGTATCGTTAACAGTGGAGATATTGGGAGTTATTTCGTAAAGTTGCGAGATTTGCTGACGTCGAATTGCATCGGGAGCAATGAACGTTCTCATTCTTTGATTTTTGTTGATGAGCATTTCATTGCGGACTTTCTGCTTTAAAAGGGATTGAATCTCATCAAAAGGAGCGTTTTCGAGACATTTTTTTTCGATCTTTTCCCGATGAAACTGATCGATCTGTTCAATCAATCCTAAAAAAGCGATTTGGCTGGAATTGGGCACATAGGTGAAGATAGTGTGAGTCAAATCGCCTGAAAGTTCATTCCATACTCGAATGGCGAGTTGATGGCCTAATTCCTTTCTCTCTTTATAAATTTTCGAATCAAGACTTGTGCTGAAGTAAATTCTTTCGAAGACGCAATTCATTTCGGGAGCAGACTCGAGAAATGGCTTGATTTGGAATTCTCCTAACTCGGAAACAAGGAGAGCATGGCCAGGAGGAATGGGATGAATATTTTTTTCATCTACATCAAAAGTGTTCGTTAATGCGGATCGTTCTGAAGCAACCGCGAGAAGTTCATCGTTTTGGAAATAGAAGCCCGGTCGGATCCCATTTGGATCTCGGCAAATCAGAACTCTTTTATCGGCATAAAGCTGACATAGGACATAGCCTCCATCCCAAAGGGGGGCCGCCTTTTTAAGGGCTGCAAGAGGATTACCTTCATAGAGTTCCGCCAACGTTTTAAGAATGGCGAATGTATCGCTCAATTCGGTATTGCCCCCAAGAATCGCCTTTGTGTTCGTCAAATTGAAATTTCCAGCGAGCGCAAACGTCCGTTTCGGATCATCTGTTTGATGGAGAATAGGATGGCATTGGACGAGCTCCCGATTGCCCGAAGTACTATAGCGAAGGTGGCCTAGCAATAGAGTCCCGGCTTCGACTTGAGAGAAGCGGGAAAAAAGAATATCTAAAGAAAAATCCCGATCAATATAAATCTGCCCATTTTCTATTCCCGCAATCGCAATACCAGCGCTATCTTGGCCTCGATTTCTCTGCCGGTCCATCAGGGACCTCAATTTGGAAAGGCCCCATTTGGGGTCTCCGTATTTCTCTTGGTAATAAGAAAGAGGTTGATTCAGGCGGATAAATGCAACCCCGCATCCATGAAGGGAAGCACAAGATAAAAGAAAAACGAGGATAATTTTCATGTTCGATTACATCGAAAATGATTCAAGAATCGTCGCGATAGATCGCAAATATCCTCGTAATAAACCACATTTTTTCTTATTTGGCAAGTTCTTCGGCTCAGGGCGATTGCATGATAAATTTTCTGATTCTTTTATTCGAACCGAATCATAAAGCGACTAGGCTTAAAAAGGTCTTCGCCTTTGATTGTGATTAGTCCATCGTGCATTTGCCAGCCATGTGAGGCATCGGTTCGTGGTAATGGAATGATCTCTTCATCCCCAATTTGAATAGATACCGAGAGGGGGTCTCGATGGGAAACTATTTCGAGAATTAGGTCGCGCATTGAGGGGCGATAAGTTCCTTCAGGCGCTGTTACCTCGATGATTGTCATCTGATCGGTTTGCATTTGCCGGAAATTGCGCTTTAGGAATCCATTTTCTCGATAGTTAAGACTTGCTCCGTCATCTTCGTAGAGTGAGGCTTTTGAATCTAATGAAGGGAAAATAAGGACTTTTAGCGGTTTCCCGGTCATTTCTTCGGTGGATTGCACGACAGGCTGTCGAAAGATAAAACTTCCCTCTCGTGCGAATAGAGGAATCGAGCCGAGGGGCGTTGGTACGATCATCGTTTTGCCTCCTTCGTACTTTTGATTGGACCAGTAATCGAACCAGTTGCCTTTGGGAAGATAAACAGTTTGTTCAGTTGCGCCTTCAAGTAAAACCGGCGCCACGATCAAATTCGAGCCAAATAAAAATTCGTCATCTATATGAGCCGTCTTTTCGTCTTCAGGAAATTCTAGAAAAAGGGGCCGCATAGCGGGAATGCCGGTTTCGCTTGCCTCTTGCATGACGTTATAAATAGTAGGGAGCAATTCGTAGCGCAGTTCGATTGCACGTTTATTGATTTCTTCATAGACATTGCCGAATATCCAAGGTTCTTTGTCTGGAGAGTTTAGTTCGGCATGCACTCGCATGAAAGGGAAAAAAACAGCGGCTTGAAGCCAGCGCGTGAACAATTCGGCCGATACTGGATGCGCAAAGCCCCCAATATCACAGCCGACAAATGAAAAACCGGATATGCCCATTCCTAATAACGTATAGATTGATTGTCGGAAAGAGGCCCAATCAGCTGTATTATCTCCTGGCCAAACAGCTGCATAGCGTTGTCCTCCTGCAAATGTCGCACGGGTCAGTACGAATGGCCTCTCATTGGGCCGTAGCTTAGTTAATCCTTCAAAGGTGGATCTTGTCATCAATTGTCCGTAGACATTGTGGATTTCTCTGTGATCAGTAGGTTTTCCTTCGTTGTTATGCCTGACGTCTAAAGGCATTGTCCCTGCTGGCCAGACAAAAACAGTAGGTTCATTCATATCATTCCAGATTCCTGCCACGCCGATATCTAGCAAACTCTTGTGTAAAGAGCCCCACCATTTTCGAACCTTGATCGAGCTGAAATCGGGGAATACGCTGGGACCAGGATTGTGTTCAGCTTGCGAGGGCCAGACAGGTGCTTCATATACTGAACCATCTGCCCGTTTCACAAAATAATCGCCTTCTATTCCTGTGTCATAAGGCTCATACCCTTTCTCTACTTTGGGATGAGCATCTACGATGCAAACTGTGCGAATCCCTTGTTTTCGCAAATCGGAAATCATTTTTTCTGGATCTGGAAATCTGATTTTATCCCAAGTGAACGGTTTATTATTATCTTGATAGTGGATGTCGAGCCAAAGCACATCGATGGGAATTTTTTTTGCTCGAAAGGTGTCAGCCAGCCACCGAACCCGCGATTCAGGATAATAGCTCCAGCGGCACTGGTGGTAGCCAAGCGACCAAAGTGGCGGCAAGGGAATATGTCCTGTCAGAGCTGTATAATGTTCGATCACCTGTTTTGGATGGGGTCCATTGATAAAATAATAATCCAAATCTCCACCCTCTGCGCCAAATGTCATCAGATTGCGTTGCTCGCGACCTACATCAAATGAAGAGCGCCATGTGTTGTCGAGAAAGATTCCGTGTGCATGTCCTTGACGAACTGTCATGTAAAAAGGGACGCTTACATACATCGGATCGGTGCTTGAGTCATAAAGGGGTGTATCGCAATTCCACATTACATAATTGTAGCCGCCTAGATGCCAACCTCGTTTATCGAGTCGTCCATTTTTTTCGCCGAATCCATATATGTGCTCGTCATCGAACAGTTGCTTAGCCACGCGGAATGATTGACCGGCAAAAACGACTCCTCGTACGGGATCATCGGCGCTTAAAAGTTCTCCCTGATCATTTATAAATGAGATGCGAAGAGGATTATGTTGAATGGTGACGTGAAGTGAGGCGGTAGTTAATGTACTGGAGTGAGAGTCAGTCTTGACGCTTACATTTGTTTTTGCAAAGTCGCGCTTTATGACGGCATAAGAATGATCGCGATCAAGAGAGGAGTTTGGAGTCAATCGAACGCGGATCACATCGCTTGAAAGGATCTCGATTGTTAAAGATTTTTTACGATCGTTCAGTAGCAATCTTTTGCCATCCCAAGTAGAAGCTGTGTTAAAGCCGACTGATTGCCAATTGAGCGCACTTTCTTCAAGAGGAGCGGATCGCTTGTAGTACAGGATCAGTATGGCCGATGAGGCCACGGCTAGTGCGGCTGCTAAAAACGTAAAACACCAGAATCTGAAAGATTTCCTCATAAAGAGAGCTTCCGATTAAAAAGTCTTTTGGATTTTATAAAATAAAGAATCTTAGCTCAAGAGTAATCTTATTGATTTTTTTGACACACTGCCCTTTATCGCTAAGATGAAGGTCGCCGACTGCTGCCTCGTTGATAAGCTCATTGAGAGAGAGTTTCGATTGCTGCCGCTAGATTGTTAAAGAGCTCCTTGTTTTGATCGTAGATCACCTCATAAGAGCAAAATAATTCATGACCCGATCTTAGCAGATCTTTTTGTTTCTCTTTGAAATAACTAGAAAAATCTATTACTTTTTGTCCATTAGGCAGGGTAGTAACATATTTTCCTGGAGGGTCATGAGAGAGGAGATCTTTTAGCTCCTGATTTGTTTTTGAAGCAAAAGGAAGCGAAGAAGGGTTCGCTTGTGTCAATGTTCTCCCACAGAATTCATTTGGTAAGGAGAGTAGTAGCGGATCATAAGTGTCTCTGTTTCGTGTAGTGGGATCTTGCATAAAATAGACAACTTTAGGGATACGGGACCAAGTAATGCCCATTGTGCAGAAGAGACAAGGTTCTAAAGAGGAATACAAAGTTGCATTGGTTAATTTGAGACCATTTTGTTTATGTAATTCTTCGAGTGTTTGTGAAGAATCAATATTCAAGGATTTCTTTTTCAGAGCTGCTTTTTCAATAGTCATAATTTCTGCATGAAAAATATTTCCTTGTTTTTCGAAATTCTGATTTCTGTCGATTACAAATTCGGGGGTTTGGTCTATCTTTTCTACATCCCAAGCAATAAGTGCTGCAATATCCCAGCCTGGTTTCGGGTGAATGTCTAGACGGTTATACAAATAGGATAAGACTCCCAAAATGAATAGCTGATGTCTTTCTTCAACAACAGATGAGATATCTGAAGTAGGAGGAGAAGCTAATAGCGCAAGTGGTATGACAAATAAGGACAAGCATAAGACAAGCAGCTTTTTCATCGGGTTCTCATTTCTGACTAATCATTGTTTCGTTCGATGGGTTTTTCTAATCGACTGCCTATACTAGAGAATTTTAATCTTTTCGCCAAGCTTTTCCCAGTCGAAGGTTCTAATATGGATAATATCGGTGAGGGAATCTCATTCATGATTTTTTCAATCTCGATTCTTCTTGTCCTAAATCGATGCGATCATCTTTTGCATGAGCAAGCGTTGCCATTAATGTGAGATATTCTCGTAAATGCCTGGTGATCAAGAAATTTTCTTTTACAAGCCGTTGCCCCGCAGCGCCTAGTTCTTTTGCAATTTTAGGGCTTTGTAAAAGATAGCGCAGCCAGTTTGCGGCTCCCTCGGGACAGTTGGCAAGTAAGCCTGTATAGTGATTGATCACTTGAATGCGGAGGCCTCCGGTGTTGCCTGCAATCACTGGTTTCATTTTCCAAAGAGCTTCTGTAACAGTTAAGCCAAAGCCTTCTTTGATCGATTTTTGCAAGATGATGTCGGCCCCTCTTTGCAGAGCGTTGATGACGCGATGAGAAGTGGGAGGAAGATTCAGAACGTGGATATCGGGATCATTATGGGCAGCATCTTCTACCGTTTGAAGAACTTTTGCACCTTCCGGGTCGTCCGCAGCCTTTCCTCCAGCTAAAACAAGCTGTAAACCAGGGTTATATTTCTTAGAAAGAAGATATGCTTGAATGACTCCTAGAGGATCTTTAAAGCTATCAAAACGAGAAACCTGGAGAATGATTTTTCTTGTAGGATCAATTTTATATGTTTGCAATACGCCTTTGATCTCTTCTAGATCCAGTTCAATATTTTTTTCACTAAATGGATCGATACTCGGGTGAATAATATAGATGGGATGAGAAAGGGATTGATTAAAATTGTCTAAAGAAAAGACGCTTGCGTCAAATTGATCGATGTAGGGATAGACATATTTCCAAATTGCCCGATGTGCAGAAGAGATATCAATATGACATCGCCAAATCCATTTGCCTTTTCTTTTGCGAAAATATTGGATGAGAGCGAGAGGCTGGGGATCATGGATCATGACAAAATCTGTTTCTTGCAAGTCTTTGAGCTTTTCTGCGTTTTGTCTATTTACCTCTTCATAGGTTTGTAAAAGATCGGAACTTGGAAGGCCAGATCCTGCACCTTGAAGCAGGTTATGAAAGCTTTTTGTGCATTGGAAAAAAGTTTCATTGCCATCGATCACTTCCCATTTGACATCGAGTCCAAGTCCATTCATTAAAGGAACCATTTTACTCAAAATCTCAGCGACTCCGCCTCCTTGCCTTGTTGAGTTGATATGGACGATTTTAGCGCCTTTCAATAGGCCTGCAATTTGAAAAAGCTGATCGATGATTTCGGTCCCAAGGAGGGCTTTATAAGGTTCCCAAATTGTATTATCTATAGGCATTCTGTAAAAAGTTGTATGAGTTTTTGTTTAATTTCTGAAAGTGAAAGAAAATAGGGATCAAGCTGTTGGAGTTTCCGAATGAGTGGCTCATATTGCTTATCAAATCCCGATAGCCAATGGCTAAAATCATCTGTGCGATTCTCAGTTCGTCTTCGAGCGTCGATAAAATGGTAAAAGATTGAGTTTGGAGTCATTTTTTGAACAAATGCCTTTAGATCAGAAGGGACTTCTGTTTGCAGCTCTAAGTCATAGACGATCGTGATAGAACGAAGAAAGTGAAATTTTATTCCTCTTCTGGACCATGAGACATACTCTATCTCATCAATGCGCTCTTCAATCACGTCGATTACTTTTTTCCTCAGCTCCCCCAAATTTGTATATTCTGTAGGGTCGATGATAGCAAGTCTTTCGGTGAGCACCTCATCGCGTAATTCAACGTGTGCCCAATGAGAAAAATCATTGTGAAATTCAGGATGAACAAAAGAAATGCGAAGTCTACTGCCCCAGAAGTGATAATAAAGAGAGCTATCAGGCACAAGATAAAGTTTATCTCTGAGCTCATGTAGTGATTCTGCAACGATTCCTGTTGCGATCAATGCTAAGTTACAATCTTTTAAATAAAATGTTTTTGGAGCCATTAAATATCCCCCAGAAAGATCAAAGTACGCATACCCCCCTCTTGGAATTCTGCTGGCAGAATCGCGTAAAATAAAAATTTTGCACAAGATTTTTTTGCCGATTTTTTAAAAGACTGTGTATATTGGAGCAAATGAGCCGGTTACAAAACTCCATGTCTTTGAAAAATCGATGATTTTGGGGTAGGGGGCAAGGAGCGCCGAAAGGGCGATTTTGGCAGGCGTTGAGTTTTGCAATTGGTTCAAATACCCAAAAGAGGGATGTATGACTAAAGAAGTAGTAAAGCACCGCAAAGAGGAAAAGAAAAAGCCTCTTCTGTCGCCCAAAGAGCGCAAGGCAAAGAAGCAGGAAAAGAAGTTGGCCAAACAGGGAAAACCCTAGTTAGTCCTCCAGCCTTAAATATTTTTCTTGACTCCCTTCAACCCTTATCTTATGCGAGAGATAGATGAAAGCATTGTTCAAACGAAAGCCGATACGAGCTTCCTTTGTCGACAGCGACGAGAAGGGGCATGGCCTTACGCGCCATTTAAATGCAATCCACCTCACGACCATCGGGATCGGGGCGATCATTGGAGCAGGGATTTTCGTGATCACCGGACAAGCGGCAGCGCTTTATGCCGGCCCTTCTATCGTCCTTTCTTTTGTCATCGCAGCCATCATCTGCACATTGACAGGGCTTTGTTATGCGGAACTCGCTTCCATGATCCCCATTGCAGGAGGGTCTTATTCCTATTCTTATGTCGCTTTAGGGGAATTGCCTGCCTGGATCGTCGGCTGGTCGGTCATGGGACAATATATCATCTCGGCTTCGACGGTCGCAGTTGGCTGGTCAGGTTATTTCGTCAGCTTTTTCAAGGACTTCGGGGTACAGCTTGCAGATTTCTATGTCAGCGCTCCCATCGCCTATAACGCCGAGATGGGATGGCATTGGAGCGGCGCCATCCTGAATCTTCCCGCTGTCGCGATGGTTGCTTTTTTGGGGCTCCTGATTTCCATCGGCATCCGGGCCGCGGCGCATTTCAACAATGTGATGGTGGTCATCAAATTATGCACCGTCGTGCTTTTCATCATCTTGGGAATCCCTTACATCAACACCGAAAATTGGATCCCGTTCATCCCGGAAAATACGGGAGTGTTTGGACAATTTGGACTGAGCGGCATCTTGAGGGCGTCGGGCCTGGTCTTTTTCGCCTACATAGGCTTCGATACGGTCTCCACTTTGGCTCAAGACTCCGTAAATCCGCAAAGGGATATTCCCCGAGGGATCCTGGGCTCTCTTTTCATCTGTACAGCCGCTTACATCGCCACTGCCCTGATCCTGACGGGCGTCGTTTATTACACTGCGCTTGATGTCCCCGATCCGATGGCTGTCGCACTGCGAGCGATGGGAGCGAAATTTTTCTGGTTTAAATTCATCGTAAAGATCGCAATCCTTGCTGGATTGACCACGGTCGTTCTCGTACAAATGCTCGGCCAAAGCCGGATGTTTTTGGCGATGGGCAAAGACGGCCTCCTCCCCCAGGCGTTTAGCGGGCTGCACCCTAAAACGAGGACCCCTGTGTTCGGAACTTGCGTAACGGCTCTCGCCTGCCTGACTATAGCAGGGCTTTTTTCCGTGGAGATTCTGGCCCAATTCGTATCCATTACGACTCTGTTTATTTTCGCTATCGTATGCCTGGGGGTTTTGGTGCTCCGCTATACCCATTCCACATTTCACAGATCCTTCAAAGTCCCTCTTGTACCTTTCATTCCAGCTCTCGGCATCCTCGCTTGCGTGACGCAAATGTGTATGCTTCCAATCTCTACCTGGGCGCAAATCACCGGGTGGCTGTTATTCGGCCTCTTGATCTACTTTGGCTATGGTTTCAGGCATAGTCGAATCAGGCATAGTCGAATCAGAAAGTGACCGGGCTTTGTTGAGGATATCGATCTTCCATTTCGCCTTGGCATTTTTTTAAATGTCTTTCTGCTAGACTTGCCCGTCTGTATGGACGAACAAAAGAATCAACTGAGCCAGATCTACGCTCGCCATCACGAACGGGGAAAGCGTTATCACTACCTCTTTTGCCACGGAGCGCGATCTCTCTATCTCAAAGATTGGATCGGAACCGGCAAAAGAGTCCTCGATCTTGGTTGCCGCGATGGGATGCTCACCCAAGCCTTTGCGAAAGGAAATACGGTGATCGGAGCCGACATCGATCCAAAGGCATTGGAACTGATCCGGCAAAGGCTTGGGATCGAGACCCATTGGCTCGATCTCAATTCCGAATGGCCGTTCGCTCCCGATTCGTTCGATGCCGTCGTCTGTTGCGAACTCCTGGAGCATGTATTCTTCCTCGATGCCGTGTTGGATCGAATCGGGGGCGCGTTGAAAAAGGGAGGGTTGTTCATCGGCTCTGTGCCCAACTCATTCCGCATGCGCAACCGCTGGAAATTTCTCTGGGGCCAGGAGTTCGACACAGATCCGACTCATGTCCGCCTCTTTTCCCATCGGAAAGTGGAGCAGATGCTAAAGGATCGCTTCCAGGACGTGCAGATCGTACCGATTCAAGGGAAAATCGCCCCCTTCTTTCCAGTGTCTCCATCTCTTCCCAACATTCTCAATCGCCTATTTGCCACGGATCTGCTCTGGCGAGCGACAGCCAAATGAGCCAGGGCCGACCTATTTCCGGGCTGCTTCAATTTCCTCAAATCATCGTCTTGATGGTTCTTTTCTCTTTTATGTCCCTGGCAGCCGTTGTATTCACGCCCGCCTATCCTGAGCTGGCTCGCGAATTCCATCTCTCCAATTCGGAGGCGCAATGGATGATGACCCTGTTTTTACTTGGCACAAGCATAGGCAGGTTGCCGTATGGCCCCCTGGCGAACCGGATCGGACGAAAAAAGACCCTGTTTGTAGGGCTTTTCATCTCTTTGATCGGCACCGTCTTTACGATTTTCGCAGATACCTACGCCCTCATCTGCATTGGGCGATTCATCCAGGCGTTCGGCTGCGCCGTTACTTTGAAAATCAGCTACACGATGATCGGCGATCTCCATGCCGGAGCCTCTGCGACCAGAGTGTTGTCCTATGCGATGCTGGTCTATGCGATTCTCCCTGGAATCGGGACCTCGATCGCCGGCTTTTTAACCCCCCGTTTCGGATGGCAGGGAGGTTTTTGGTTTTTTCTTTTCTTCACCATCCTTCTGATCTTTTCTTGTTTCTTTCTTCCAGAGACCTCATCGAAGAGAGATCTCGAAGCTCTGCAGATCAAGAAAATCGCCGCCGCCTATGCCGCGCAGTTCAAGGATATGTATTTGGTACTTTGGAGCTGTTTGATGGGACTTTCGACCGCGGTCTTGTTCATCTTTTCGCAAGAAGCGCCTTTCATCGCCATCGATTTGATGGGCATCGCTCCTCAGGAATATGGGGTGTTTTATCTGATTCCCGCTTTCGGAATCGCCGCCGGTTCCCTCATTACCATTTGGCTGGCCGAAAGGACCAGCGCCATGAACGGCATGTTGGCGGGTATTGGAATCATTGTGCTCGGGACGATCCTGATGGGCGCTTTTTTCTTGAGCGGGTGGGCCAACGGCTGGTCTTTGTTCCTGCCGCAAGTGCTCGTACAGCTTGGAGACGCTCTTCTCTATACGAATGCCTCTGCACAAGGGATATCGGAAGCCACAGACAAATCGAACGCGTCGGCCGTCATGCTTTTCATCAACTCTTCTATAGGCGTATTGGGAACTTTTCTCGTGGGAGTCTTTGCACCGAGAGCCTTAATGACGATGCCGGCCACATTCATCGCGATCACTGCCATCATGTTCGCCATCTGGTGGAAATTGCGGACCCATTGCAAGCCGGCTTAATTTTGATAATTGGTAGAACGCGCACCCCTTTTCAGCAAAGGGTTGAGCGCATTCGGAAACGACTGCTCGATGAATTCGTCCAGAGTGATATCGGAAGGGGTCCTGGCAGTTTGCAGGGAAATCACCTCTAGCCGGGTTTGGCTGTAGATGTCTCGGGGATGAAGGAAGCGAACCTGCAGCCGCTCTTCTCCCTTTTCAATGGAAAATTCGACCGGAGTATCCGGACCATTCTGCAAGACAGCGACTCGAAAGGGCCATCGATGTTCTCCAAAGACCGATGTGCCGTCGAAGAGATCGCCAAAATAGGCGGTCCCCGTGAGATGATGGAGGATCGAAGGGAAAAGATCGATGTGGGTTGCCTCTTTGGCTGCGACGGCCGCGCCGGGGAATTTACAAAAGATCGGTACCTGGAGCTGGTAGCGGTTGAGATGCGTTCCGTGGAAAAGAGCTCCTTCCTCATAGAATTCTTCGCCATGATCCCCAGTGATGGCGATCACGGCCTGGTCATAAAGGTTTTCCCTTTTTAAGATTTGAAAGAAACGCCCCATCAGGGAATCGACGAAAGCGATCGCATTGCGGTAGCGGTTTTTTACCGGCTCGATTTCTTTTTGCGTCACTGTGAGGTAATCGATCTGCTTGGCGATTGGCTCGAATTTCAGCGGAAAGTCCTTTGGAAAACTATATTCAGAGTGGGTCGCGTCCAGGAAAAAAAGATAGAGGTTTCCAACGCGTCCGGTCTTGGACATCAGGTCTTTCTCGAAGGCCGTTATGCACAGAGCGTCCCGATCGCATGGCTCGATCGTCCGGTCGAATCCGTATTCTTCGATTTTGTCGGCGAGGCTCCGCTTGTTGCCGAAGATCACCTGATCCATGCCGAAGTAGCGAAGATCCGCGGATGAATAGACGCGGATCTGATAGCCGAGCTGCTTGAGGAGCTGGAGCGGAATGCTCCCGCCTTTCCAACTGTCTCGCATCGCTGCCCAATCATAGGGAAAATCAGATTGGAAAATCGCAAACCAGGAAAGAGGAGTCCAATTCGCATTCGCATAAGAGGAAGGGAAATCGATATTTTCCTCGGCGAACGCAACGAGGTTCGGGGCAGTCTCGCCATTTACGAAATCGCGGCGGAGCGTTTCGATCACGAAGAGATAGATATTCGGCGTCGCTTCCGCGATGAGATGAGGCATCCTTTTTCTCGTCTCCTTTTCATCGCGGCAAGCTGCAATAGGATGGGAAAGCTGGATGCATTGCGGGGTCGGCGATAGGAAGGTCGTCCCAAAGAGGAGCGTTTTCTGGAATTTGTGGTAGATGAGCCGGTCGAGATAGGGATGGGCGAGAATTTCGAGGAAGAGAAGAGACCCTCCTGTTGCGATTAGGCCTAAGATGATTTGGTTGTGAGAAAGGCTCCAGGGCTTGATCTTGGCGATATGGCTTGTGGCCCAGTAAAGGAGCAATCCCAGGAAGGGAATGATCAAAAGGGAAAGAATAATGATCGCAGTCATGGCAAAATTCATGTTGAGCGCCGAGAAGGCCGTCAGAAGATGGTCGAAACCGCGCCCGAACAGGAATTTGAATAGATAGGAAATCGAGGCGTCCATGAGTCTCAGGAGCGTAAAATCGGTGAAATGTACGAGGAGCAAGATGAAGGAAAAGGCGATGAACGCCAGGAATGACCAGCGAGGAGCCCATCGCTTCAGAGAATAGGCGATAAAGATGAATGCCCAGACTTCCAAAAAAGCCTGGCCCACGGAATAGAGGAGGAAAAAAAGGCGGATCCCCCATAGAGGCTTCTCTAAAAAAAAGACGTGGGAGAGGCTAAAAATACTTAAAACTACGAATAAGATGCTGAAATAGAGATAATTGACTTCGTTTTTTTCAGAAAACCATCGCCGCAAGCTTTTCCACATACTTCTGGTAATTTTACCAGCCTCGGCAACGGTTGACAAGGGTCCTGTCAGACGTTATAATACTATTAGAAATTAGGCTATTATGATAAAGAATTTCTTGAGCTATTCAACATTGTTTCTCACGGCTTTAGCTGCGAGCGCAGCCCCGATCCCGACCCCAAAGGCTGAGCCGATTGTGCAGGCTGAATCCCAGCTTGTGGTTGTCTTGGGCGGCGGAATCGGCGCCCTGACATCGGCGCTTTACCTCGCTCGGGCGGGGATCCATCCGCTCGTGATCGAGGGGAAAATTCCCGGAGGGTTGCTGACGCAATCGCACTCTGTCCAGAATTGGCCGGGCGAAATGGAGATCGAAGGCGCTGCGTTGATGGAAAAAGTGCGTGCACAAGCTGAAGCCAGCGGGGTGCAATTTTTGCAAGGAGAAGTGGTCGCGGCCGATTTTTCGCATCGCCCATTTGTTTTGACAACGCGGTCTTTAGATTACGCCGAGGCTCCGCGCAAAATTCTCGCTGAGAGTTGCATCATCGCTATGGGAACGACGCCGAATTTCTTAAGAGTTGCCGGAGAGCAGGAGTATTGGGGGCGCGGCGTGACCAACTGCGCCATCTGCGATGGATCGATATATCGGGATCGGATTGTCGGAGTTGTCGGCGGCGGAGATGCTGCGGTGTTGGAAGCCCTCTATCTCTCAGGGTTAGCAAAAGAGGTGCATCTTTTTGTCCGCAAGGATCAGCTGAGGGCTAATGAGACGAAGCGGATCGAAACGCTCCTGGATACACCCAACGTAAAGATCTACTATAATACCGAGGTCCTGCAAGTGCAGGGCGATGGGTCCCAGGTAACGGGCGTCCTTTTGAAAACCGGATCGAAAGGCGCTCGAAAATTTTCTCTCGACGGCCTTTTCCTCGCGATTGGCTCAAAGCCGAATTCAGAGCTGTTCAAAAATACCTTGAAACTCGACGAAAGGGGCTATATCGTCTTGCAGAAGGATCAGGAAACAACGGTCCCCGGCGTCTATGCAGTCGGAGATATCGTCGATCCCGTCTATAAGCAAGCGATCTCTGCATCCGGGGATGGCGCCAAGGCAGCATTGCAGGCGCAAAAGTTTCTCATGGACCAGCCGAACCATCTCGTCGACTTGAAGAAGGGAAAGAAGACTTCTCCTCTCTCTCCCCTCCAGGAAAACACATCGAAAAGCGTCGCTGGACACTCCGCCTCCTTGACGTTGGCAGAATCTCCTCCTTCCCATAGAGAAGTTCTTCAAATCATCTCCCTTGCGCAATTGCAAAAAGAACTCAAGAATGCAGATTCTCCCGTAGTCGTCGATTTCTATGCCGCCTGGTGCGGACC
>CAZVXG010000005.1:0-14352 GCA_964631635.1 uncultured bacterium
GGAGCTGATGAGGGCTTTGAACTCGCCGAGTTTGTCTTTGGCGATCTTATTTCCGCCCTTCCAGACCTCGATTTTGCTCATCTCAAGTTTCGCGATCAGGTCGCGCATTTTCGGGGTCAATTCGTGAGCATCTTTGTCGGGCAGCGATGTCAATTCGCTATGCAAATCGAGCAGCAGGTCGATGTTCGCAAGCTGCTTTTTCACTTCGTTGGAAAGATTGCGCAGTTTCTGAGATCCCCACTCTTCGCGCATGACGGCGACTTGGACCGAGCGCAGCGCAACGTTTGGGAATGTGGCAATGGCAACTGCGTGCGTGCGCACTAAGAGATGGTTGGAATTCGAGTCTCGAAGGCGAAGCGATGTTTCATCCGCAGGGACGCCGGTTTGGATCGCTGCCTCTTCGATTGCTCTTACTGCTGCCATGATGTCTCCATTCAAATTATTGGTTAACAGCCGCTTAAGGGCGTGTTTTTAATATAAACGGCAGGGAATATTGTCGCTATACGAAGAATTTTTTGATTCCCAGATCGTTCAGTAAACTCTAGTTAAGAGCCTTCAAATTATAGGGTGACAACGAATAACTATCAAGAGCCAGCGGGGGCCGCCTCAATAGCGGGCGACTGATATCCTTACCACGACCTTTCAAGCCGTGAAAAAACCTGGGTTCCCTTCAGACTCTCTGGAAAGATACGAGAGTCCTATTCAAATTTGCAGAACTTTCGACCGGAAGCGACTGAACCTACTATTGCGCCGCGAGAATGACCGTTTCACATACCCGGTCAATGTCTGTCTGAGGATTCTCTCTATTGCCTGTATAATTTTCTCTTGAACATTGAAAAAAATTTATTCATAATCAGGAATTTTAATTCTATGGAGGAAATTCATGAAGAGCCTGTCCATCTTATTATCTCTGCTCGTTACTAGCGCGATCGCTATGCAATTCTCTACGCAGCAGTCGAAACCGCCCGTTGGTTGCGATTGCTGTTGTTCGCCGGATCCATGCCCTTGCTTCCAGAGGGGGGACGATCCGCTCGCAGGGATGCCGATGATGTGCGAATATCCGGCCGCCTACAATCATCCCGGCAACATCAACGTCAGCGCATGTTGGGACATTTACGCGGACGCCTCTTATCTTTACTGGTTTGCCAAGGAAGAAGGATTAGAAATCGCCTTAGCAGCTGCGGTAAATCACGTGACGGCCAGTACCCTCCAAACGACCGAAAACAGTTTTCTCGTGTTGCAGGATTCCAAATATTCTTCTGGGTTCAAGGCAGGCTTGGGCGCCAATTTGAACATCGATGATTGGGTCGTGGATCTCGAGTATACTTGGCTGCGCCAAAAAACAAGCGTCTCGAAAGGCCCGGCTCCCACAGTTCCTACAACGCTCGGCTCGGGAGTTTGGAGCTTGGCAGCCTGGTTTTACGAAAGCTATTTTGCCGAAGGCATCGTAGCCGACACGTTTGATTCCAAATGGAAGTTCGACCTGGATTGGCTCGACTTGTCTTTTTCAAGGCCCTATTATCAAGGGCGCAGGTTGGTGATCACCCCATCCGCAGGGCTTCGCGCCTCTTGGATTCGGCAAAGACTCACCGTTTCTTCGCCCAACGCATATAGCTTGTATCTACAAGACGCATCAGCGGCCTCTCTAAATGTTTCCAGAAACCTGTCTCAATCTTGGGCCATCGGTCCGCGGGCGCTGGTCAATGCTCATTGGCTGGTTGGTAGCGGATTTCGCTTTCAAGGCGATGTAGGCGCAAGCTTGTTGTTCACGCAGTTTACCAAAATCGCCCATTTTGAAACAGGAACGTCGGTCAGGGCTGCGCCGCTCCGCTTTCGCAACATGAGCAATTACAACTGCCTGCGTCCTATGCTGGAAGCAAACTTGGGAGTCGGCTGGGGAACCTATTTCTCCCAGAAGCAATACCATCTCGATTTGGCCGCTACTTACGACTTCAACTACTTGTGGGGCCAGAATATGATGCGCTATGCCGCAGAGGTGAACGCTTCCGTGATTGCGGGTGGATACCCCAACGACATGTTCCTGCATGGGCTGACCGTGAAGGCGCGGTTCGATTTCTAGCGTGATTTAGGGCCGACGGAATCTCGTCGGCCTTTCCTTTAATTCCATTTTTGGCCATTGGACGCATTCAGAGCTTTTCATAAGGTATTGATGGAAAGAACCGAACTCTTTTTGAATTTGCAGAAACACTCGCGCATCGCGTTAATAACTATGAGTCCACTTGAGGGTAAACTTTCCCTGTTCTTGTCTCTGGTCGCTTTCGAGCTGGAAGACGAGGCCGTGCTTCATCTCGATCTCGATGCTGATATTGCTGGAGGCGTCTTCCGCTCCCTGGGTCAAGGAGACGAGAACGCCTTCGCTGACATACTTGCCTACCTGAATGGCAATGGTGTCCGAGAGTTCATCGTTGCCAGACGGCACGGAAACTATCTGGAGCCGGTCGACGCCGAGGGCTTTCCTGGTAGTTTCGAGCACATCGGGTCCTTCGCCTGCAAGCGCAGCGAGCGAATTGGCCAGCTGCAGCGCCTGGAAGCTGTTGATTTCGGCCAGCTCCTGGCCAAAGAGGAGATAAGCCAGGATCGTACTCAGAGGAAGAGGAGGGACCGATTGGAGCGTGATTTGGGGATTGTTGAGCGGGCCTTTGAGGCGGGCTGTAATCTCCACGTCCTTCACCTGCGTCGAGGCGGCCAGGTTGAGATAGGGCATTTCGCGCTCTAAGCCGCGGAATGTCAGGGCGCCATCGATTAGTTTGAAAGATCTTCCGGAAAAGAGGAATTGCCCTTTGATCAACTCGAGTTTTCCCTGGGCGGCGATCGAAGCGTAGGTGCCGCCGACATGAAAATCTCCCTTCCACTCCGAATCGAGGCCCCGCCCTTCGATTGCGATCCCTTCAGGCGCCTTGACTTCGAGATCGAGAGATAGGGGATAGGAGCGGGAATCGGATAGCGCGGGCGGCGCAGCCGGCTTCACTGCATTCCGATAAACGACGGTCAGATCGGGAAGGGCACGGGGGATATGGTCCGGGACATGGAGGTCGCTTTGGATCACTTCCACTTGCCCTTTTGCGACGGCTCCATTCCAATCTCCGGTGATTCTGATCTTCCCTTGCGCCTCTGCGGAGACGAGGTCGATCTGGACGATCTCGAGACGGCTGAAGGCAGTGTCGAATTGGAAGGGGAAATGATCGAACGGACGCAGTTCGATGACCCCCGATGCGGCAAACTCCCCTTTCCGGTTCCGGTCCATTGCGGTTAAATCGAGATGGAATTGATCTCCCTTCGCTTGTCCTTCGGCCAAAATATCGACAAGCTGCATGCCGGTGCGGTAATTCTCATAGTAGCCATGATCGAGGCGGAATACCCCTTCTACGCGAGGAGCAAACAGCGTATTGCTTAAACTGAGATCGCAGGTGCAATTCCCTTCGATCCGATGCAGCCCCAAATCGAAAAAATCGAGGATCTCTTCGATCCTCCCATTCAAGGCGAGATGACCATTCGCTTTTTTGTCATAGATCAATGCGGCGCGCGGCGGCCAGACGGCCAGGTCGATCGGCAAAGAAAGGTCGAGTTGGAGCAGATGTTTTTCCCCCATATCGAGCTCTCCTTTCAGCTCGAGGCGCGAGCGATCGAAAGTCCCTGCGAAAGTTCCCGCGGCGCGCAAAGGGGGGTTCTGTCCGGGCGTTGCCACTTCCAGCTGCGAGATGGCGGCGTTTAGGGTGCCCGATAGATCAGGGCCTATTTCGCGCAAGCTCAAGGTGCACTCAGCGCGGCCTCCGATCGGGACCTCGAGCGGATTGAGAGAAAGGATATCCAGCGGAAAGCGGCTGAGGGAAAGATCGATGGCCGCATTCTCCTTTTCTCTCTCGATCTTGAGCTTCAGTCTGGCGTCTGCAAGCGCGATCTCGAGATCGCTTAAGATGAACCTGTCTGGCGAGTATTCGAAACTCGCCGGCGCTGCCAGGCGCAGCGGGTGATTATAGAAGGATCCCGAGGCGTTTTGCAGCGATAACTGCAATTTTGGCGATCGGTAGTCCCAAGATCCATCGAGAAGGAAAGAGAGGGGATGTTTCCATTGTCCGTTAGCTGCCAAGGAATAGAGCCAGTTATTGTCCTGGCTATTTGTCTTGAAATTCAAGGCGTTGAAAAATAGCTGACGCCATTTGATCTCGCTCGCGGCGAGCTGAAGATAGCCGCGAGGGCGATGGAACGGATTGCTGAGATCGGAAGTGAAAGAGAGACTTTCGCAAAAGAGGTCTTTCCAATAGAAGCCGGCGGCCCTGCCTTCCAAATGGAGTCCCTGGACGCCCTCTGCGTCCTCCGTCCCGTTTATTTTTGCCTGCAAATTGCCGTATATGCCGAATGGCAGCTCGTTGAGATTGCCGATGGACAGATCGATCTCTCCGATCCAGGCTTTTTCCCGCAGCTCGAGGCGGCCCATGATGGCAGCCGAATGGGCCTGGAAGGTGAAATGGGGAAGGCTTAGATTAGCCCCTCTATGCCAGACAGCATCCGCTTGTCCCTGCCAATCTTCGGCAGACGCCTCAATCCGATAGCGATCTTCCACCTCTGCTTTGATCGCGACGTTCGCGCTCATTGCGGCCGATTGGATTTGGAGCGCCGCTGCCGATAGCCGTCCGCCGCTTATCTGGCCGTTCCCTTTGATCTTTATAGGAGAAAGGAAGGAGGTTTTTGGAGTGAATGTTCCCGATATCTTCCCATGAATCGTCCCGTTCCAGGGGCCGCTGGCGTAGAGGCGCAGGTCGGCGGCGCTATCAAGTGGAAGATCGATAGGTAAAGCAGGGGTTTTAAGCCTACCTCTCAAACGGAGAAATCCATCTTTTCCGACGTTCAGCACGATGTGGCCGCTCCCTTCCGCGGTATCGGTCAGAGTCGCTGTGGCGTCCAGGTAGATTTTTTTATTCCGTTTGCCGAGCTTAAACGACCCTTTGAAATTGGCCGATTTGCCGAGAGTGGCTACATCGGTCAACTCGAAATGCTCCACATCGAGGGTCCAGGGCAATCCCTTTCCGATCTCCGCCGGCTTTTTTCTTTGCCAGGAAATCCCCCTGGCTTTGACTTCTGTGAAAAGGAGCTCTTTTTTCAACAGTCCGATCAGGGAAAGGCGCGTATCGAGAGAATCGACCGAAATGTCGATTGCGTCAGATTTGATCTTTACTCCCAACAAATCGAGCGCAAAGGGAACCGTTCCGCCGATTTTTTCTATCTCGACGGTGAACCCAGACTCCGCAAGGGCTTCCGCCAGGGCATTCTGAGCGATCTTTTTTGCAAGCCCGCTTTGCAGGAAAGCGAAGACGGCGCTGACGATGAATAGGAAAATGGCGAAGATTGCGATGAGTTTTTTCATATTAGAATGCCTGTCCTACGGATGCATAGATTTGAAAATTGTGATCGATATGTTTTCTCTTGTCGAGAGGAAATCCCATATCGAAGCGAAGGGGGCCGAAAAATGTGAAATAGCGCAATCCGAAACCTACTGATTTGAACCATTTCGTATGGAAATCGGGAAACTGGGAAAAGGTGACAGTGCCAAAATCGGCGAAGGAAACGACGCCGATCGTCTTTGTGATCTTCACGCGCGCCTCGGCTGTGGCGAAAATAGCCGATCTCCCTCCAAGCGGCTCATTGTGTCCATTCAATGGGCTTACGGTTTTATATCGGTAGCCGCGCAAATCATTTTCGGAACCTCCGAGAAATAATTTCGTGAGGGGAACATTCTTTTGACGGGCCCCTGCAATCGATCCGAATTGGGCGCGGAGGGCAAGGACGAAGCGCTTGGAGGAATGGAAGGGGATATACGCATTGCCCGTGATCCGTTGTTTGACGAAATGTTGATTTCCGTGAAAGAAAGATTGGTAGGGCGTTGCCGAATAGATGAGCGCAAAACCTTGTCCCGGATCCAGGAAATTATCGGCGTTGTCATAGCGGAAGAAGAGGGGAAGCCCAAAGAGGAGATAGGTGCCGTTGCTGGCCGAATGGGTCACGTTGATGTGCTCCAATTTCATCCCAGCCGACAGATTCCGTTTTGCGTCGATTTTCCAATCGAGGTAGTGGGCGAAGCGGTAGATGAAGGAGAGATAGGCGCGGATATTTTCGCGGGACAACTCTCCGAAGGCTCGGTAAGCCTGGTCGAAGGAGGGGAAATCGGGCTTTGTATAGGTGAGATTGCCAGCTATGAAACGCTTGGAGACGTCTCCTTTCGCACTCAGGATATCTCCCATGCCGCCGATGTTCCGGTGCGTCCAGGCGAAAGTGAAGCCTGGGCCGTCGACCGTTCCGTAAAAGGCCCCGAGCGTGATCCGCCGGTGCAGACTTTCCGAAAAGCGCAATTTGATCGGCAGCTCGCCGCGCTCGTCCAGTTCGTCCCCGTGAGTGATGTAGACCGAAGAAAAAAGCTCCGATTTCAACAATCGCTCCTGCGTCGCTTCGATCAGATCCGAATTGTAGAGAGCTCCCTCTTGCCAACCGATCTTCGCATCGATGAAGCGAGGCTTGATTCCCTTGAGGCCGAAAAATGTCGACGGTCCGAATTTCGATAAAGGGCCTGTTTGGGCGCAGGAGGCCGCCTCGACCGTTTTCTTTGCCATATCCACTTCCACTCTCCGCTTGTCGATGAAAGCGAGCGGATAGCCGCATCGGGACAGTTCGGTCAATACTTTCAATTCCGCATTCACGATATCGATCGAGAGGGCGCTTTGTCCCAATTGGAGGCCGAGCTGCTGCGGGGTAAAGGGACGGCAATGGGCGATTTCAGCGATCTGCTTGCAATCCCCGCTGTAAACCTCGTAAGAAGAGAGCTGGTATTGGATGCCGGGCTGGATGAAGAGGTAAACTTGATAGGGCTCTGTTTCCATTTGAAGGTCGGTCGCAACGGTCGCGTCGTAATAAGCGAAAGCGCGGAGCACGCGCAAGAACTCCGGCACATCGGCGGCCATCCTATAGCGAAGTCCGTTGACCGATGCCGGAGGGCGGCTTTGAAGCGCTATCAGTTGCGATACATCCATCAGCGACCGGAGCGCCGCCGGATCTTGAATTCCTTCGAAATGCACTTCGTAGGAAAGCGCCAGAACCAGAGATGGGGCGATCAGCAGCGGCAAGAACCTCATAGATTTTGGATTGTGCCAAAAAAATTCTTTTTTGATACCATGTCCCGTTTGTGCAACGTCCAAAATCTGAATCGATCTACGCCAAAGCGTGCGGCCTCATTCCGGGAGGAGTGAATTCTCCGGTGCGCGCATGCAAGGATTTACTGGCTCCTCCCATGATCGTCGAATCGGGAGCCGGCGCCTCCATCCGAGATGCGGACGGGCGGGAGTATATCGATTATTGCATGGGTTGGGGCTCCCTGATCCTCGGCCATGCCCATCCTGATATCGTGAAAGCCGCCTGCAGCCAGATGCGCCGAGGCTCCTCGTTCGGGATTGCGAGCGCGCTCGAAGTGGAGATAGCTGACCGGATCGCCAGTTTGGTCCCTTCCGTCGAAAAGCTCCGCCTCGTCTCTTCGGGGACCGAGGCATCGATGACCGCCATCCGCCTGGCGCGCGGGTTTACCGGACGGCCGAAGATCGTCAAGTTTTCGGGCCACTACCATGGGCATACCGATTCGCTCCTCATCGCGGCCGGGTCTGGCGTCGCGAGCCTAAACCCGATCGCGACATCAAAGGGGATCAACGCAAGCACCATCGCCGACACCCTCTGCTTTCCATTCAATGATTTCTCTGCCCTCCGATCGTTTTTCAGGACCGATCCGCGCGCGAGCGCGGTCGCAGCCGT
This sequence comes from uncultured bacterium, assembly GCA_964631635.1. Taxonomy (GTDB): domain Bacteria; phylum Chlamydiota; class Chlamydiia; order Chlamydiales; family SM23-39; genus DALYFE01. The sequence continues at coordinate 7,810 of CAZVXG010000005.1, forward strand.
GATCCTCGAGCCGGTCACCGGCAACATGGGGGTCGTCTTGCCAGAAACGGGATTTTTGGAAATGCTCCGCGAAGAGACGGAGCGCGCCGGCGCTCTTTTGATCTTCGATGAAGTGATCACAGGATTTCGTTTATGGCTTCACGGCGCGCAAGGCCTTTACGGGATCGACCCCGATTTAAGCCTTTTCGGCAAAGTGATTGGCGGAGGGTTCCCGGCTGCAGCCGTCGGAGGCAAAAAGAAGATCCTCGATAGCCTCGCTCCTCTTGGGCAGGTGTATCAAGCGGGCACCCTTTCCGGCAATAGCGTCGCCGTCTCCGCGGGGCTTGCAACGCTCGACCAGATCAAGCGAAACGGTTTCTATGAAGAGCTCGAAGAAAAAACCGATCGGCTGATCCTCCCGATTCAGGAAGCGATCCGCCGCAAGAACCTCAATGCCTGCCTTCAAAGGGCCGGTTCCATGTTCTCTCTTTATTTCGGAGTGAAAGAGGTCAAGCGGAAGGAAGATCTCAAGCACCTCGACGAACAGACATTCGGCCGTTTCTTCCGCGCCCTCTTCGAACAGGGGATCTATATCCCCCCCTCCCCGCAGGAAGCCTGGTTTATCTCCAGCGCCCATACAGGCGAGCAGCTCGACGCCACCGCGGCCCAAATCCTGGCGTTTATCCAGGGGTTATGACGTTCTGTACCCCCTTCCCCAAATCGCCCTCAGGCCTTAGGAATCGCCACCTGACAATCGCCTTATTTGGGAAGATTTTCGGGACTACGCGCAGCGCGAAGATTTGGTTTTTTGTCCAATTATTACGAATATTATTGCAATAGTAAATATTTTAGTTTATAATTTATAATAAATAACAAAATTGAGATAATTATATGTCGATAATTGCAGCAAGGACAATCCCAATAATTGCGAACGCCGTTAGGAACTGGGTTTCAAATCCAATAACCACAGCTATTGGCATAGGCATTTGGCAAGTGGCGGCTCCGTATTTCGAAGGTTTACCTTCGGGTACCGGAGTAATCTTTGGCCAAGTTGTCGCCCATGGCGGCAGGGCCCTGGGCAGGTCCCTGATCGGCCGATGCGTGCGCTCGGTCTACTGCCCCATGCAGTCAGAGCTTCGTACCTGGTGCCGCGAAGTAGCGGGCACTCCGGCACATGCAAATCGATTGATAGCAGCGCAAAGAATCCGAACCTGTTATGTTCAAGGATCGCCCGAGCTTAACCTTAATAACCTAGGTCTCACTTCTCTTCCGGCGGGGGCGATCGGCCGGCTTACGCACCTCAGAGGCCTCTATTTGGATCAAAATCAGCTCTCCACCCTTCCAGAGGAGATCGGCCAGCTTACGAACCTCAGGGACCTCATTCTGACGCGAAATCAGCTCTCCACCCTTCCAGCTGCGATGAGCCGGCTTAGGCACCTTAGCTTCCTTAGGCTGCATGGATACTTTAGGTCGCGGAATTCGCTCCAAAATAGGGTGTGTGATGATAATCCGTTCCAAAATCTTCCAAAGGCGATCCGTGCTGCGCTTGTCAATGACCCAGGGCAGGATGCCGCGACGGTTGTTCAAGGATTTGCCCGACACACAGCGTTCGTCCGTTTATCTGAAAGGATATTGAGCGAATCCAACGTAAGCCCAATCAACAGAAACGGCATCTCATTGCCTTCAGCAGTAATCACACACAGTATATTAGGTTTCCTTTCGCCTACAAAAAACGTGAACTCATGATGATAACAAAATTCAAAGGCGCAAAGGGAATGGCTCTGCCCAAACTTCAGTTTTCAAGATAACAGAAAAGATGCAATGATTGACTAAGGTTAACTCGGATCGCCGTGTTCTTCGTTTCTGCTTTGGCGCTAGCTGGATTCTTCCTCATCTTCCTCGAGTTTTTTCTGCCGGGAGCTGTGATGGCGATCGGCGGGAGCCTCCTCCTCATCGCATCGGCCTTTTTTTTCCACATGTTCGATCCCAGGCCCATCTCTCTGCTGATCTATCTGGCCGCGCTCTTTTCTATAACCTATCTGGTCATCCGCATTGCGCTTTTCAGATCGAAAGCGACATTGCAAAAGGAGGCCATTTCCGAAAGCTCGCAGGAGGGATTTCAAGCCTCGGTTTATTCGAAGGAATTGATCGGAAAAACGGGCGTCGCCGCAACTGACCTGAAACCTTACGGCCAGATTTGGCTCGATGACCAGACCTTCGAAGCCCTGTCAACGGGAGGGGCTATTGATAAAGGAACTCCTGTGCAGATTTTGAGCGCCCAGGGATCCCATCTCATCGTTACCGTCTTTAGCACGTTACCAACTTGAATCTGCCTGTTTTAATCATAAGCTCCTCATCCATATCGTCTTCCTGGATTAAAAAACAGAAGATTAAAATCAGCATTTTGGGCAGCATCCCATGGTCTTGGCGGCCTGTGCAACCTTTACGAAAATCTTCTCGGCCCGTGGATCCGGATTTTTATCGGGGTGGAAATCTATGCTCAACTTTCTATAGGCAGCCTTGCACTTGTTCCTCTTGCCAGAGAGGTTGAGAATGAACTCGGCATGGTTGGGACATTGTTTTGGCATCAGATCGTCGCGGAGGATGCAATCGCCTATCTTTCCGTTGCAAGGTTTTGGCTTCGGGCATCCAAAAGGAGGAGGGGGAGGAGGAGGAGGAGGGCTGTCTCGATCTTCAGAATGGTGTTTGTTCTGATAGTTCTCCCAGAACTTCCAGAAGAGTGCGAGTTGTATTTCAAAAGGCAATTTTGCGAACTCTTCTGCTCCTATATCTTTCATCCAGTTGTTCCATTCCTCCATGAATTGCCCGTATTCCTCCATGAATTGAGAGAGTTTGAGGCCGGCATCATAAGTGTTTTGCACGGAATCGACGAACGCTTTTCCAACATTGAGTCCTATGACAGAATGAACGATGGCGTTTCGGATCGGCCGGTAGGTCTCCAGGAAGCGGTTTCTCCAACATGCGGCCAGTCCCTCGATTGCGCCTTTCCCGACGCGGTAGGCGATCCATCCGCGATAAAGGACATTGAAGCCGGGAAGAGAGCCGACTGGCAATATGGCCAAGAAAGCGAGCTTTGCCTTAACTGACTTAAGATTCTGAAACAAAGAGATAATCGATAGTATTTCTGCTGTCCATCCGATCGCATCGAGGATTTCCACACCGCCGCAATAATGAGAAATCCAGGGCGCTGCGATCCCTATGAAGAGCAGTTGCTGCAGGCCGGTTAATGCTAAAGGATCGCGCTTTTCCATCTGTTTTTGCGCGATTCCCAAAGTCACGTCCAATGCGGTTAGGCAGTTCCATCCTGTCCAGGATTTGTAGCTTTGGATGGTAGGATCTGCTCCGTGCTGGATGAGAGAGCGGGCGGCAATGAGAGATTCCGCGGCTATCGCGAAGTGCAGCGCCGTCCTGCCAAAAGCATCGGCGGCATTGGGATTTAATTTTTTGGTCTGCAAGAGAGTTTGCAAGATCCGGTCATTCCCTCCGATCGCAGCGAAGTGGAGGAGCGATTTCTGATTTGAAGCGAGCAGATCGAGCCGGCTTCCCTGGCCGATCAGCCAGTTGGCGACATCCTCTCTTCCGGCCAGCACGGCGTAATGGAGAGGGGTCATCCCATCCTTGTCGCCAATATCGAGGTTTTGAGGAGTTGCGAGCCGCTGCACTTCTTTGAGATTTCCCATTCCAGCTGCCGCGTGCAGCGAAGGCGCAGACTTGAGATTTTTAGAGCGTTCGGCGGCAACCGCCTGTGTCAACCGGTCGAGAAGCTGCAGGTCCTGATCCGACCATGTTTTATTTTGAGCCGCTTCTATGCTTTTCCCGATTCTGTTCCCCAAGACCATCGAAATCATATTCCGGTCCCTTCCCAGAAGAGCGTGGTCGACTGGCGTCAATCCATGGCGGTCTTTGCTTTCTGCGTCGATGGTCGGGTTCTGAATCATGCTTTTCACAAGTTCATGACAGCCGCGCCGGATTGCGTAATTGAGCGCCATCTCTCCATTGGGCAGAGGAGTGTTCCCTAAATTCGGGTGCTTGCTCAGGACAGAAATTGCTTTATTGGGATTGTTCGTTTCGATTGCCCTTTGTAATTCTTGCCCCCAATCGGCTGCTGCAGGCAAGGAAATAGTTGAGCGAGATGGGGAAATTACTGCTGTCATAATGAAAAGCTCCTATTATTAGGGGTCTCTATTTTGCAATAAATGGCGATTTTCTGCAACGATTTTTAGTAAATAAACTTTTTTTAATTAATATGATTATTTATATAATACAAAAATTCAATTTAATGTGAATGTATTGATTTTTTTGTTAATTAATCTTGAGCAGCTTCCTGGATGGGAAAACTTTCCAGGGCTTTCACTTCGAGATGGGATTCGGCGAAGAGGATCTTTTTATTTTCCACTTGAATGAGGTAGAGCATGGTTTTTTGGCTGATCATCCGCTTTTCGAGAATCTGGATCGTCTGCTCTCCAACTCCCCGATGCATCCGATTCTGAATGAGTCGGCGCAAAAACCAATAAGTGATGAAGAGGAGTGCGGCGAGGGCAGCCAGCGTAAGGATCATTTTCACGAGGGTCGCTACCATATCGTTAGGGGGAAGCGGCGCTGCAGCTTCCGCTACCGGAGAGAGCAAAGCGACGAGATCTCCTTTTTCATCTGGCACGAAAACGGCGTCTGCAAAAAACATAACGAGATGAATATGGAACAGCGCCTATTTTTTTACAACAAGCCGGAGAGGGGGATGGCTGGTTTTGGTGGGAGGGGATCGCAGCGCAAAAGACCCGGTGGCAGCCTTGAGGACCTTGGCCAGGGTCGAATCATCGGACGCAGAAGCAAAAGAGAGCTTTTCAATGAGACGGGATCCGCTTTTTTCTGCAACCTGGGCGGCTGTCCGGTTGGTTGTCTCGTCGCACCATGTGCCGAAGACTCGGATGGAATTAGCTGGCGTTATGGACATAAGGACCTCCTATTTGCATTAAAGGATTTTATATGAGGTCGGCCGAATATTTTTCTATAGAAAAGATAGGGAAATTCGCCCTATACTCGAATGAATCTCGAATGAATTCAGTATCCATATGGAATCCAAAGGCTGGATCGCCCTCGATATCGACGGGACGATCACTCTCGATAAATACAGCGTTCCCAAGCCGGTCACCGCCTACTTGCGCAAGTTGCAGGGGGAAGGGTGGCGGATCGCCATGGCTACAGGACGTCCGTTTCGCTTTGCCGCAATGGCGCTGTCGGAATTCGACTTTCCCTATCTATGCTTTCCCCAGAATGGCTCGGGGGTTCTGGAAATGCCGGGGGAAAAGGTACTCTTCAAGCGATTTCTTTCCTGGGAAGCGATCCCTGTGATCGAACAGGCGTTCGAGGGGATCGATAGCGATTTCATCGTCTACATGGGTTTTGACAAAAACGACCTTTGCTATTTTCGCCCGCACCGTTTTTCCAAAGACGATGCATCCAGCATGGCAAACTGGCAGGAGAGGCAGAGAGAGAGGTGGCAGGCAGTCGAGCAGTTCACGCCCGAATTGCTCCAAAGCTTTTCTTTGGTCAAATGTTTCGGCCCCTTCGATCGGATGGAGAAAATCGCAAAACGGCTCCAGGCGTCCAATCTCTTCCAGGTCGCGTTGATGCGGGATCCATTCGATGCTCACAGCGCGATTGTGCTCATCACCGATTCTCATGCATCCAAGGGACTTTCTCTGCAAGAGGCTTTTCGGAGATTAGGGCGCGGGCCGCTCGTGATCGCCGCTGGGGACGACGCAAATGACGTCAGTCTTTTGAATGTCGCCGATATCAAGATCGCGATGTCGCACGCTCCTGACGTCCTCCAGGAAATTGCAGATTTCATCGCTCCTCCAACTGCGCAGCAGGGGATCATCACAGCGCTACAATTGGCAATACGGAATGGCAAGCGAATTGCTTAAACCGCCAAAACGGGTGATCGATTTAGCGCTTTCAGCCGGACGGAAGCGGCAAAGTCCGAGGACCGGCTTCGTCCACGATGTTCCCGATACGATTCCCCTTTATGAGAATTTCTGTTTTGCACTGACCTTATTTCACCACAAGACAACCGAATCGGTCTTGGAGGGGAAGGCATTGCTGGAACGGCTTCTCGCTTTCCAGACTGGCGAAGGCAATTTTCCCAGTTATCTCCATGATTTTCCCCGATGCTGGGATGACTCGATGTCATTGCGGATCGCACCGCTCCTCGTGCAGATAGAACGCCGCTTCGGATCTGTGCTGGGAACGGAATTGAAAGAAAAAATCCTCGCTGCCGTCGAGCTTTCGATCCAGTTTGCCTCGAGGAAGCAATGGTCGCCTATGTGGGAGCAACGCTACCTTGCCTTATACCGCGATCGGTCAAATGCTTTGAATTCACATGACTTGGCCGGTCGTGGTATACGTCAGGAAACGGCTGACTTCACTCCCACTTCTGCAGAGGAATGGTTCGAAAGGCTCATCAGCGCCCAGCTTCTCGGGGAGGAAATCGGCAACATCCCCTATCATCAGGGGCTTGCGGTGTTTATCGGAGGCGAAGAGTCG
>CAZVXG010000006.1:0-14264 GCA_964631635.1 uncultured bacterium
CACGCTGAACAGATCGCCTCCCACTGGAAGGCGATGATCGGGCCTGAGGATCTCGTCCTGATCCCCGGCGATATCTCTTGGGCCATGCGGCCTGAAGAGGCGGCAGCCGACCTCGCATGGATCGATCGTCTGCCCGGCACGAAAGTGATGATCAAAGGCAATCACGATTACTGGTGGGGATCTTTGAAAAAGATCTCTCAGATCCTTCCCCCTTCGATCCATTTGATCCAGAATAACGCATTCCATTGGCGCGATGCGGCCATCGGAGGCGCCAGGCTCTGGGACACGCCCGAGTATGGATTCGGCCAATACGTCGAGTTCCAGGAAAATCCGCAGGCGCGCAGCGCCGATCTGGAGGAGATCGCTCAGGAAGAACTGTCCCAAAAGATCTTCGACCGGGAACTCGAACGGCTTAAAATGAGCCTTAAGGCACTGCGTCCCGATGCGCGGATCCGCATTGCGATGACCCACTACCCTCCCATCAGCGCTACGCTGGAGCCTTCCCGCGCTTCTCAAATCCTGGAGCAGAACCAGATCCAAATTTGCGTCTTCGGCCATCTCCATAATATCAAGTCGGGGATTGCCCTTTTCGGCGAAAAGAACGGAGTGCGCTATCTGCTCACCTCGTCCGACTATATCCGTTTTCAGCCTCTCGCCGTTTTATGAAGAAAAGGCCGTTCGTGCTCCTTGAGGTGATGATCGCATTGACCCTGGTTGCCCTCTGCGCCATCCCCTTAATCCTAAAGCCTATTCGCGTTTACCGGTCTGAAATGCAATTGCTGGAGGAGGGGGAAGGGGAACGGTTGGCCGACTGGACCTTTTCAGAGATTGAGGAACAGTTGTTAAACAATTCGATTCCCTGGGAAAAACTCCCCGCATTGCATGCGACGACCCATCTATTTGCCATGAGTCCTTCGGCGATCCACGTGCCGGGAAGAAAGCCGAAACAGATCGAGAGAACCTTTACTTTGTATGGGAAAGGAGAAAAAGATGGACCCAATGGAGAAACGTACCGGATGATCTATGTGACGATCTATTTTAAACCGGAGCTTTCCAGAAGAAAAAAGAAGGACAACGTTTACGTGTATCGCGTCATTGTCCGGTGCCTGCCGAAGAACCTGCCTCTATAACTCGAAGCCGTCGGGAAGGTGCGTTCCGGAAGTGACGATAATAATGCCGTCGCGGATGAAAACGCCATGGCCATCGTATCGCTCCCGTTTTTCTTTATTGGTCAGCGTCACGTTGTTTCCGATACGGACATGTTCGTCGATGATCGTCTTTTCGATAAGGCAGTTTTCTCCGACCCAGAAATCCTCCGGAATTGGTTTGTCCTCGTGGATCGGGGGCATATAGAAATGGTTCCCCAGCATCACGGTATCTCTTAAAATGGTCCCCTTTTTGATATGGGATCTCAATCCAATGACGCAATGGGAGATCTCATCGGCTTCGATGATGCTCCCTTCGCAGATGATCGAATCTTTGATTACCGTCGATTTGATTTTTGGGCCGGGCAGATACGTAGGGCGGGTAAAGATCGGATTTTGTTCGTCGTATGTATTGAGCGCTTTCGAGGATCTCGTCAGGATCAGGTTCGCTTCATAATAGGAGGCGACCGTTCCGATATCTTCCCAATAGCCGTGATAGATGAAGGCCGACGTTTTTCCTTTTTTGACCGCTGTATCGATCAGGTGGTAGCCGAAGTCCTCCCGATTATCCTGGCGCAGTAAATGGATCAAGGCATCCCTCTTGAACACATAGATGCCCATCGAGCCGAGATAATACGCCTCTTTGCGAGGTTCGATTTTCCATTCCTGGAAGAACTCTTGCGGCAGCCGGAACCGCTCGAAGATTTTGGGGTCTTCCGGTTTTTCTACAAAGTCGACGACTCTGCTTGAAGGATCGATTTTGAGCAGCCCCATCCGGTGCGCTTCTTTTTCGTGGATAAGGATCGATGCGATCGTCAATTCGGCTTTTTTTTCCTGAGCGAACGCGACCATGTTTTGGAAGTTGATATTGTACAATTGATCGCCAGACAGGATCAGGAAATAATCGGCGTTCGATTTGAGAATTGTCGGCAGGTTCTTGCGCACAGCATCAGCCGTTCCCAGAAACCACGATTTTTCTCCCTTTTCATTTTCCTGCGGCGTCAAGACATCCACGGAACCTGGGTTGAAGATGTCGAAATGATAGGTCTGGTGGATATGATGTTCCAGTTCTCCAGAAAGGTATTGGGCGATCACGAAGATCTGCCGGAAATCGGAATTGATCGAATTGGAGATGGGGATGTCGATCAGCCGATAGCGCCCTCCATAGGAAACCGCTGGCTTGGAATGGTGGATGGTCAGCGGGTGCAGGCGCGTCCCCTGCCCCCCGGCGAGAATGATAGTGGCGACTTGGATAGACTTTCTCATGACCCCCCTATTTTGGGGACAATAGGCAGCGCACGGTTATTTAACAATGATCGATGGCAAGAGACGCGGCGAAGAGACCCGCGTTATAACTGGAGCGGACAAACGGACCGCAGTACATGTGGGAGACGCCCAAGAGGCGCCCATACTCTTCGTAAGACTTGAACTGCTGCGGCGTGACGAACTCTTTGACCCGCAATTTCGAACGGCTCGCCTGGAGATACTGCCCGATCGTGATGATGCCGCAGCCCGCATGGAACAGGTCGCGGATCGTCTCCTGGACCTCGGCGATCGTTTCTCCGAGCCCTACCATGATCCCCGATTTGACGAATGAGGTTTTCCCAGAGTCCTTCGCATGGCGCAAGATTTGGAGCGACCGGTCATATTGCGCTTTATGGCGTACGCGCGGCGAGAGGGAGCGGACTGTTTCGATATTGTGGTTGAAGATCTCAGGTTTTTCAGCCAACGCGAGATCGAGCGCTCCCAAATCCCCTGAAAAATCGGAGGTGAGCAGTTCGATGGTCGTCTGTGGATTGAAGGTCCGGATGGCCCGGACGATCGCGGCGATATGCGTTGCCCCTTTGTCGGGAAGATCGTCCCGGGCTACCATTGTGATCACTGCGTGTTTCAGGCCGAGTTCTTGCACAGACCGTGCGATCCGCTCCGGTTCGTCAGCCTCAGGAGCCGCAGGAGCCTTCGAAAATCCGATATCGCAAAAGCCGCAATTGCGCGTGCATTCCTTGCCGAGGGCGAGAAAGGTCGCCGTTTTTTTGGTGTAGCATTCGAGCCGATTGGGGCATTTCGCCTCTTCGCAGACGGTATTGAGCCGATATTTTTCCAAAATTCCATTGGTCTTGAAAATCTGCCCGCCGCTCGGGATTTTTCTGTGGAGCCAGGAAGGGAAACGGCCTCTTGCTTCTTCTTCCGGATTATCGGGCAAGATATTTAGCTTCATCGTTTAGTCCTGGGTGGAAAATTGATCGGCCGGTCGGCGGCCAGGAGCGCAGCCTCAAGCCACGATTCGGCCACGGTCGGATGGGCATGGATCGTCCCGATCACCGAATCTAACGTGAGTTCATTTTGGATAGCAAGAGCCATCTCTGCGATCAAATTCGAGGCGTCGTGCCCGATGACCGTTCCTCCCAGGATCTGGCCGCTCTTTTTGTCGGCAATGATTTGAGAAAAGCCTTCGGTATCCAGCACCGCCTGCGCCTTGCCGAGAGCCTGGAAGGGAAATGTGCCGGCGATTGCCTGATAGCCTGCGCGCAGCGCTTGCTCGAGCGTCAGCCCCACCATTGCGATCTCAGGAGAGGTAAAGATCACGGCAGGCACTGCTTCATAGTGCATCTTCTCCGTGAGCCCCGATGCATTCGACGCAGCGACCATCCCTTGATGGGAAGCCACGTGGGCGAGCATCCAGGTTCCAGTCACATCGCCAAGGGCATAGATCCCCTTTACCTCCGTTTCCATCCGATCGTCTGTTGCAAGGAACCCTTTTTCAGTTGTCTTCAAACCCGCTTTTTCGAGCATGAGCCCTGCGGTATAGATTTTGCGGCCCACCGAAACGAGGCTTAGGGCGGCGTCCATTGTTTTCCCATCTGCGAGGACGATGTGGACATAGTCTCCTGTATTTTCGATGCTCTGCACCTTTGCGTTCGTCTGGATGGAGACTCCTTTCGCTAAGAACGCTTTGGTCATGAACTCGGCGATCACGGGACCTTGCGGGGTCAGGATCGTCGGCATGGCTTCGAGAATGGTCACTTTTGAGCCGAGCTCGGCGAACAGAGACGCGAATTCGCAGCCGATGTAGCCGCCTCCGACGATCGCGAGGCTTTTGGGCACTTCGGTCAATTCGAGGATCGAGGTGGAATTCAAGATGCGCTTATGGTCGCAGGGGAACGCCTTGACATCGAGAGGGACCGAGCCGGTTGCGACGAGGATCTTTTCCGCCTGGATGAACAGGTTGTCTTGCCCCATCACTTTCAGTTCGCGCGGAGATTCGAACTGCGCCTCTCCGCGGAATATGGAGATCTTATTCGATCTTAAAAGCCCTTCCAATCCAGAGCGGATTTTTGCCACGACCCCATCTTTTCGCGCTTTCATTTTCTCGTATTGAAACGAAATCGGCCCCGTTGTGATCCCGAATTCGGCCCCTCGCCGCACTTGATGGAGAACCGCCGCATTTGCCAGGAGCGCCTTGCTGGGGATGCAGCCCACATTCAGGCAGGCGCCACCGAGGAGGTTCTTCTCGATCAGCGCCACCGATTTGCCCAATTGCGCAGCCCGGATCGCCGCCGTATAGCCCCCCGGTCCCGAACCGATCACCGCAATGTCAAAAATCTTCTTTTCCGTCATAAAAACCTCTTTCCGTTGATTTTAACCTAGGGCGGAAAAAACGGAAAATGGTTAATATGGCATCTGATGAAATGCGCTGAGTGCAGCGAACGAAATGCGATCCTCCTCAGGATCGCCGACGAACTACAGTTTCCGTAGGAAACCAAATGAAGCCGAAAAAACGACAGAAGCTTTGCCACAACTGCGAAGGGGAAATTGATCTCGACGTCATCGTCTGTCCTTTTTGCGCTGCGGATTTGAGGGAAGAAAAACCTGAGCAAGAGCGTTCTTCCTTCAACCCGGCCGCAAACACTTTCGGCCAGGGGCGCGAGACCTCACAGTCGCTCTATCCTTCCCCCCCCCTCTATCCTCCTCCCCATTCGCCCAAAACATCCAAAGCAGTGCCCGCGTCGCAGCCTTTGGACGATCCTGCTTCTGTGGACCCTCCTTCTTCCGTTGCGGAAGAAGAGAAAAAAAATCCCTTTGCGGCGACGATCCTGTTCACCCTGGGCGTCCAGCTTTTCCTTCTGGGCCTTCTCATGCTCCTTTTTTCCCATAAAGGCGCTGTCGTCCTGAGATGGGATGCCGCCTATTGGTTCCTCTATTGCTTGGCGGGAATTCCTCTCCTTTATTTCGGCTATAAGGCTTTAACGAAACTTTAAATGGTATTAGATCAGCGGGCCTAAGAAAAAAAAGATGAGGTAGAGGATCAGAGTTGGCAGGCAAGCGCCCAAGAAGAGCCTGAGCGGACGGATCCCCCCTTCAAAATGGCGGCCGAGAATCGCATAGCCAGCGGGATTCGGAGCGTTCGCAATGACCGTCAGCCCTCCGCCAGCCACTACCCCGGTAAATACTGCATACTTGTAGGCATCGCCCCATCCCGGGACCAGTGCGCTCAGGTAGGAGATTGCTGTATTGTCATTGAATCCTGTCATGAGAATCGCCGCCCCAAGCACCCCGATCGGGCTGAGGCTGTGTAAGATCCGAACCACCCACCATCCTTGCAGCCCTCCATGAATCACCAGCCCGGCCAAGAAGAGGCCGACGAGCATCGGCCTGATCAGGCGGATCGGGTATTGATGACTTCGGGTCGTCTGGTGGAAGCCCACAAAAAAGAAGAAGATCGCGATGAAAATAGCCGGATAATGGGAGACGGTTACAATGCAGGCGATGAAGAGCATATGGACCAGGGTGATCCATCTCGGGATTGGAGCTTCCTGTTGCTGGACCGGATGGAGGAAATGGGAGGCGGCGAGCAACTTTTTTTTCTCGTCGAGCAAGGCGAATTCTTTTCGGAAGCAGAACCAGTAAAGGGCATTGGAGAGGACGATCCCGATCACCGCTTTCCAGCCGAAGTTGAGGAACATGTCGGCAGTAGTCCAATGCCAGCAGTGAGCAAGGACCAGGACGGCCGGCGACGCGAAGTCGGTCAGGATCCCTCCTACCGAAATATTCACGAAAAGCAGGGCGAGCGTCGCGTAAGAGAGCTTCATGCTCGGTTTGAATTCATAGAATTGGCGGGCAAGGAGGAGAGCGCAAAGAGTCATCGCGCCCACTTCCGTAATCAACGAACCGAGAAGAGGTCCCAGAGTCAAAAGCGTGAACCACCAGGCCGACAGGGATTCCCCCAGCCATCTGGCGCACCACTTAATTGCCGCTTCCGCAGCGCGTAGAATCGGCCGCGTTGCAGCCAAAGAGAGGATGACAGCGACGAAAAGCGGTTCCGTGTAATCGCGGGTGTTCATATATTCGAGCGCGAGCGTCCAGCCGTAAATCGTAGCCATAGCGATAAAGAGAGGGATCGCCCAAAAGGCGAAGATCACCTCGACTTCTGAAAGAAAATAGAGCAGTTGGACAGGAATGCTCCGTTCCCATCGCTGCCCTCTTCTTTTTGGGGCCTGCCGGATTTCAATCGAACGGGCCCAGGTATGGATCTTATTGACCGAAAGCGTATGGATTACGGCTAAAATGAATAGAGCGAGCGCGATTGCATGGAAAGGAGTGAAGCGGAGCGATTCGAGCTGTAAGATGAGCGGATGCTTAAGACAATCGAATTTCTGAGGTTGTTTTACCAGTTCAGCGAGGAGCGTACTCATGTCCTGCGTATATACTGTTGCAACTTTTCACGCATTAAAGTACGCATTCGCAAAGAAGGGAGCTTCTCGATCATTTTAAGAGCTTCTTTGTTTTTGAAGCCGCGTGGTATTTCCATTCGCGCCATTCCTCTCTATAAGTTCATCGCAATATGAGTTTTATTGCATAAACATAAATCTGGCGGCTGGCTCCCAATGAGCGTCCACTTTTATCCAATTTGCGGGCATGATGTCTTGAGTTTCAATGCCCGAATTGGGGTGTAGCCACACAGCGGGAGCCACAACCTTCCTGTTTGGATTTTGATTGAGCCAGGCGCCCCACCAACTAAAGGCGGAATTGGCAATGATGTTATGCTTGCACAAACTCATGAGAAATAGATCGATATAATCTGGTTCGTTTTCGATGAATACAACCTGTGCAGCCTTATCCTCAGGAATATTTCTCTTTGCAAAATCCATATTGTTGCTAAACACGACGAATAGGGCATCTTTGGGAAACAGGGACATGGCTTTCTCCAGGTAATCCATTCCGTATTGCACTTGAACATCGCCATCGAAATAATCCCTGACATGGACTGCTACGGAATTGGAATGATCTAAAATCCATTGATAGTTGGAATGGAGATAGTCCCTATCCTGCGGCAGCGGGGCAAACAGAGCGAAGATTTTATCTCTATGATGGGCAAAATATTTTTCCGATTGAAAATAGCCATAGAGCTTCATGTCTGCGTGAGAAGAGATTTGGTGGTAAGCAAATGTTGGTTCATTCCAGATACATTTAGCCGATTTAAGAGGCGCAGACGAATTACATCTGGAAAATATATGTTCCAAATGGTTTTGCGGCCTAAGCTTTAGCTCCGGAAAACAAGCCTCAGCCCCTTGATCCCAGGCAAGAGCGGAAGCTGCAGCTACAATGAACATATTGGGTGCAAGCTGCCCTCTTAGCTGGGCCTCTATGAAGGGGATCGCTTTTTCTGTGATTGCCTTTTTTTGAAACATGATCCCATCAGCACCGATCGATTTATCTTTGATCCAATCACAGTTCTCCATAAGAAATGCACAGGCAAGATTTTTGTTAAAAGCATAAGCGTCGTTTAAACAAATATACCCTCTCTCTTTGACTTTGGGAAAATAAAGACGGACGTCTTCATAACTTCCCGATTTTGAGGCGTTCCCATCGATGTAAAGAAAATCGATCGATCCATCCTCAAACATAGACACTGCATCTTTGGAACGCTTACAAATAGGGCGGCAATTGTCCAATTTCTTTGAGGTGATCAACTCCTGGAATGTCGCATAGATTGCAGCCATGTCTATGCCACGCCACCATGCGCTAGTTTGACCGGGCTCCAATCCTTCTACACATGCGGAGCTGTCCCAAGCGTCAATGGCATAGACCACTCCCTGCTTTATACAGCTCAATGCCTTTGAAATCGGATAGGTGATGACTCCTCCAAAAGATCCGATTTCTACACAATTCATCGGCTTTGTTTCCCGAATAAAATCCATGATTCCGGTTACTTTTTCAGGATTTCTCCAACCTTTAATTTGAGGAAGATCATTGAGTATTTTTCTTTTTTCTTCTTCGAAAGTATTGGATTGTACAAAATTTCCCACCCGAATGTCGGAAGAGGCAGGCGATGCGGTGACGAGATTATATCTTAAGTTCATCAGTTTTATATTCGGGACAGTGGCAATTTCATGATCCCAGGGAAGAAAGAGATGATGCTCCCGTTCAAAATCGAGGATTTTTTTCATCCCGGAGCGCCTGATCATCATCGAATGGGTGCGCATGCGGCTTCCAATGCTAATGAAGTCCTCGCTAAGGATCTCTCGTTTTCTAAGAAATTTTTTATTTGACAGATCGAGATCGGGCCTCCAGAAAACAGAAAGATCTCCTTTTAGATCGCTCTCAAAATCATTGACCTCATTATATAAGTCTGCGTTCATCCGATCAGAATCGGTATAAAGGATATCCCACCCCTCTTTCCCCACCAACCTATCCAATTTATCTATGAGATCGCCCAATTGCTTGGGATTTTTTTCTACAAGAATATCATCTTCCATCACCCAGATAGTCTCATAACCCTTATCATAGGCGTCTTGCAAAATCGATAGATGGCTTAATGCACACCCAATGGCCCCCGGCGTCAACCCCAGAAAAAAAACGGTGCCTTTCGGACTCTCTTCTTTTAAAAAATCCAATTCCATGGGACAGATTTGATCGATATCCTGATAGCGCGCAATCCAAT
The DNA here is from genome assembly GCA_964631635.1 of uncultured bacterium. Taxonomy (GTDB): domain Bacteria; phylum Chlamydiota; class Chlamydiia; order Chlamydiales; family SM23-39; genus DALYFE01. The sequence goes on from CAZVXG010000006.1 coordinate 9,088, forward strand.
AGTTGGCGGGCATCCCTTTTTCAAATTTCACACCATGCCGGTTAATCTCCTCTCCTGTCAGGCCCCAGCCGAACACAGCGGGAAATCTCTCAGGGATGATCCCATAAGGTTTTAGTTGCGCCTTGCATTTTTCTAATCTTTCTGGTCTTTGATCGAGATTAATGAGATAGATAGCATCGACATTTTTGATCGGCTTTGCACACATTTGCTGCGGTTCTTCGACAACCGCATCGAAAAACGCATCGTTTACTGGAGCCAGGGAAAAGAGCTTGGCCTTCTCAGTATTTAGAAAGGCTTTTATCCTCTCTATATATCGATCATAGACGGCCTTGGGCATGTTTTGTAGAAATTTCAAGAGATCATCGTTATTCGCAAAATTTCGGTAATCGATGTAACAATCTTTTGGAATAAATTTATCCACATTGGGAGCGCCGAAATAAACGGGTATGCATCCTGCGGTCAAACAATGAAAGATTTTTTCTGTGACATAGCCGGTGACGTTTGTGGTGTTTTCAAAGCAGATGGAAAACCGGTAGTTTTTCAGCACATCCAGTTTATCCTTTGAATAAGGCCCCCCGGGAATGGGCCCTCGATAGCTTTTGTATTGGTTGGAGATGTTGTGTCCATAAAAATCAAATCCAACCTCAGGGTGTTTTTCAAAATAATCTAGAATTTGGATCCGATTGGGAGAAAGGTGCATGCAAATCAGCGTGCAGAATTTCTTCTGCTCAAAGGGAACGGTATCGCTGAGCATGGGAGCCCAATCGGGGTAATAGAGTTTAAAAAACTTCTCCCCATCCACCAAATCGTCATTATAGGTATACACTTTGGAAAAAAGCTCATAATAGGAGGGATCTATCTGCCATGCTTCCCAAACGAAAAGCACCAATTTTTCCTTCGGCCATTGCGCTAAAGCAGAAGGGTGCACAATTCGATTCATCAGGATGATTCTCTTTGTGTCGGGGGACGGCTCATAATCGGGATTACGCATCACATCAAATGATTTGACCTCATAGCCGGCGTCTTTGATTTTTTCGAGCCATTGATCAAAAACCTTGAAATGGGTGAGGATATCCACCGTTGCCGCATCGATCCGGCAAAATGTAAAAAGTGCACACACAAAAAATATCACTGTATACATCATAAGTTTTCTACCCCTGTTCTAGATCCTGTTTCACACCATTTTTAATAAAGACCACGTCAGAAAAACCCTTGCCCAGAGGCTCTTTCACAACATAAAACCCCTTCTCAGTCAGGAACTTTTTTATTTCTGGGTAAAGTGCCTCACCTTCGAATGAACGAAGTGGTTGCAAAACATAAAATTTTGAGATATTGGAGTGTAAACTTTTTGCTATAAATTCACAATATCCAGGGTGGAACCTCACTGAAGGTGGTTGCCTGAAACGCTGAAGTTGGGGATCGAGCCAACTTCGACAAAAATCCCTACAATAGATCCGCTAAAGGTTATGCTATCGGGATGATCAGTTTTTGTGGACGATGCGGCCGCCGGTGACGGGGCCTTTCACGCGGGAACCGGGATAAAGGAGGACCTTGCCGCCTCCATTCTCGAAGAGGATGGGGCCGTCGACCTGGGTCTTGTCTTTAAGCTCGATGATCTGGGCGCTTTTGAAGGCAAGATCCCGCTGCACCGTAAGTGCGGCCATCTGGCAGGCGGAGAAAAGGCCTCTTTGGCCCAGGAAGACGAGGGGTTGCCGAAAGATGGAGCCGAATGCCTTGATGGATCCAGTCGCCTGCATGGCCTGTTCTATAGTCGTATCGAAGAGCTGGATATCCCCAGCCGCCTCGACCTGATTGAGAAAGGCGCAGTGGGCGATGAGGTTGCCCGTGACCTTAATCGATTTCGAGATGGTCGTGCCGTTGAGTTTGACAGTGCCTAGAACCTGGAGCGATTCGAGGGTCTCTTCGCCATAGGTATCCTTCCCGATTTGCGGCCCGATTTGGGGATCGGCAAAAAGAGCGCTTGCGGCTAAGACGAGAGCCAATTTGATAAATGGTATCATTCCTGCACGAATTGTCTTTGCCGCTGGAGCCTGGGCTTTGCCTCTTGCAGTTTCTGCTGGTGGGCTTGAGGCATCATCTCGAAGCGGAACAGGTCGCGCGCGATCTCCTCGCGCAATGTGCGCGAGAACGTCTCAAAGAGGGAGAATGACTCATGCTTGAACTCGAGGAGCGGGTCTTTCTGGCCGACGGTGCGCATGTGGACGTCGGAGCGGAGATGGTCGATGTGGAGGAGGTGCTCTTGCCAGAACTGGTCGATCTTGCGAACCATCAGATTGCGGACTACTTCCTGGAGGATGCCATGCCCTTTTTCGTCGTCTGCAAGATCTGGACGGAACGTGGTCAAGAGCTGTTTTTGATGGAGAATTTTTTGTTGGAACGCGGCTAAAACTTTTTCGGATGCCCGCTTTTCGAGGTCGGCGGCAGTGGCTTGATCGTCTGTGAACAAACCGGGGTCGAAGCTGACGGGGAAGCGCTGGATGAGGGCGGCCGAGAATCCTTCGGGATCCCAATGCTTCGAGCGGTTTTGAAGGAACGGGGCGCTCATTTGCGAGACGGCTGCCTGGAGGATCTCTTCGGCAATTTCGAGCGGTTTTTCAGAGAAGAGGAGTTCGTTGCGGAATGCATAGACTTCTTTTCGCTGTTTGTTCATCACGTCGTCGTACTCGAGCGTATGCTTGCGGATGGAGTAGTTCCTATGCTCGACCCGTTTTTGGGCGGTTTCAATCGACTTGTTGAGGACTTTCGCCGAAATCGGCTCTCCTTCCGGAGGGCGAAAACGCTGGAGGAGGGAGGTCATGCGAGGCGAGGCGAAGAGGCGCATCAGGTGATCTTCGAAAGAGACGTAGAATTTCGAGGAACCGGGATCGCCGAGACGCCCGCCCCGGCCGCGCAATTGCCGGTCGATCCGCCGCGAATGGTGGCGCGTAGTTCCGATCACATGGAGTCCGTCGAGTTCCTTGACTCCTGCTTTCAGCTTGATGTCTGTGCCGCGTCCCGCCATGTTGGTGGCCAGGGTGATCGCGGCGCTGCCTCCCGCCTCGGCGATGATCTCAGCTTCCTTGGCGTGATTTTTGGCGTTGAGGATCGTATGCTCGAGCTTACTTGCTTTGAGGATGCGGGAGAGCTTTTCAGAGATCTCGACCGATTCGGTGCCGATCAGGATAGGCCGCCCTTTTTCGTGGACTTCCTTGATCTCTTTGAGGATCGCATTGTATTTTTCCCGTTCGGTCATGTAGATCTCGTCATCGGCGTCCTTGCGCTGGCAGTCGCGGTACGTGGGGATCTCCAGAACCTGTAGTTTGTAGATTTCCTTGAATTCGTTCGCCTCGGTCATGGCGGTTCCTGTCATTCCGGAGAGCCTTTCGTACATCCGGAAGTAGTTTTGGAGCGTGATTGTAGCGTAGGTTTGCGTTTCTCCCTGTATCGCAACCTCCTCTTTTGCCTCGATGGCCTGGTGCAGGCCATCGGAAAATCGGCGCCCTGGCTGGGGTCGGCCCGTGTTTTCGTCGATGATGACGATTTTGTGATCTTGGACGATGTAGTCGATGTCTTTTTCCATCAGGAGATGGGCGCGCAGCATTTGCCGGAGGTTGTGGGAGCGCTCTTTGCGTTTGGCATCTTCTTCGCGGAGGCGGATTTTCGCCTGCAGCTTTTCTTGATCGGAATGGACGGAGTCGGCGTCAATGGCTGAGTATTCATGGCCTAAATCGAGCATGGTGAAATCATCGGCTCCATTTCGAGCCGGTTCGCTTGGCTCGCCTGTGTGGAATTCGCCCCACGCTTGAATCCCTTTGTCAGTCAATTCATATTCGCTATTCCGCTCGTCGACCACCATGCAGAGTTCGGCGAGCGCTTTGAATTTTTCCTCTTTGTTCTGTTCGCCGAAGAAATAGGTTTCCCATTTTTCGACTTCAGCGCGCAAATCGGGATTTTCTTTGATCCGCTTTAGGATCTTATTGCGAGGCGTTCCTTTATTGACGAGCCAGAGTTTTTTAAAGGCTGCGTGCTTTTTTTCCTCTTCTTCCTTGCTCAGCTTTCTCGCTGCCGCCGTTTCTTCGAGCAGGCCGAGCGAATCGAGCGTTTTGCGCGCGTCGGTCGCCAGCTTGTTGCAGAAATCGCGCTGCATCCGGACGAGACAGGCAACTCCTTCCTTGAGTTCATCGTACATCTGGCGGCTTTCGGGCACCGGTCCAGAGATGATGAGCGGAGTTCTCGCTTCGTCGATCAAAATCGAATCGATTTCGTCGACCATGGCGAAATAATGTCCTCGCTGCACCTGTTCGTTTTTGTGCATGGACATCGAATTGTCGCGCAGGTAGTCAAAGCCGAATTCGGATGCCGTGCCATAGACGATATCGGAGGCATAGGTACTTTTGCGTTGGTGAGGCGGAACGTCGTTGGTCAAATGGGAAACAGTCAGCCCCAAACGGCGGAAAATGGAACCGATCCATTCGCAGTCTCGTTTGGCAAGGTAATCGTTGACTGTGACGAGGTGAACCGGTTTTCCGGTCATCGCATGCAGGTAAAGGGGCATCGCGGCCGTGAGCGTTTTTCCTTCCCCTGTCTGCATCTCGGCGATCGATCCGTAGAACATCGCGATACCGCCCAGGATCTGGACGTCGTAAGGGACCATGTCCCATTTCTGCTGATAGCCAGACACATGGACATCGGTTCCGCACAGGCGGCGGCAAACGTTCTTGACTGCGCCGAACGCCTCGGGGAGGAACGATTCGAGGGTTTCACCTTTGGCCAGCCTTTCTTTAAATTCGAGGGTCTTGTTGCGAATTTCATCGTCGCTTAAGGATTGAAATCGCTCTTCCCACGCGTTGACTTGAGGAACGAGGCGCCAATAACGCTTCAAAAGGCGGGATTGATGCGTCCCAAAGATTTTTTTGAGCAATCCGAACATAGAACCCTAGGAACCCTAATTTTGAATAAATTTTAGTAGGTTTTGCCTTTTAGCACAAGGTTAACCTTTTCTAATAGCTTGAATCAATTTTTAATTTTATGATTGAAAAATCCTCTATCCATCATTAAGATTGTTCTCGATGAAAATCGAATATATCGACCGGCAAACAGGGAAGACCGAGGTGGAAAAAATCTACGGGCGCTGGGCATTGGCTCTCCTGTATGGGGAGTCCCTTGATTTTCTCGTT
>CAZVXG010000007.1:0-1143 GCA_964631635.1 uncultured bacterium
CCCGGAGAGAGGACGGCGAGGGAAATCCCAACCAAGGGAAGAGACGGATCGTCGGCAGCGAGGCAGAGGCCCCGCTGGATGAGCGGTTGCACCTGAGGATCAGCTTTCAGAGCGTCGGCGCGCCGGTCGGCGGCGATGACGGAAAAGCCGCGATGGAGGAGAAGGTCTGCGGAGGCTTTGCCGCTGACGCCGAGGCCGATGACGAGAGCTTGCTGTGTTTTGGTTTTCATTCTCACTCAACTCGCTTCAGGCTTTGGTTCTCGGCAAAATCCGTTGCGCATTTCTAAACCACTCAAGTTGCGTATAACTATCTGATTATAGAAAATAAAAAATTAAAATAGAAAGTCGGGCCGCTCTGTACTGGACAAAAAAACAGGATAGAGAAGATCGGCGAAGCGCCGGCATGATCTGCAGGATAAATTAATCTATCTTGCCCATCCTGCCACCAATGCTCCTTGGCCCCTTTTCTCTTTTCGATCGAAACGTAGAGGAAAAGACCCCAGAGATTAACGAGGTGGTTCACAACTTTTTTCCGTGAGAGGCACTTCCGCAGGCGTCCTATTGGAAGTTTGCCGTTCTCTCCGATTTCAATCATGGAGTTAAGAGTTGCAAAGAAATCTTCACTAAAATACCATCCCTGCGTTGATTGTTTTCGAAATACCCGAATACTTACAGTATAAACTCATTGGAGGACTTATGAGCTCTAAAATTATACCAGCTATGATAAGTAGTATGCGAATAGGCTATAAGTGTAATCAACATTCTAATCCATGTTTGCATAATTCTACTCCATGTTTGCATAAATGTGTTATAACACTTTCAGATGGAAGGAAGAAACAAGTAGATTTAAATGAACTTGAGATTTGTTCAATTAGTAAAGTCGTATCATTGGATAAAATTATAGGCTCGTGGATGTTTTGTCGCGAGTTTACTTTTCCTCCCTATGCACTTCCACCAGCAAATGAAATTCTCACTCGCATATTCCAAAAAGCGACTTCTCATGAGCAAACTGATATCGTTTTTAATCTGGAGGGCTCTAATGAACAAGGTGATATTGCTTCTGACTCAGGGGTAGATATTTGTGACCCGCCTGTGCCAGATGAAACAGATTCTAGTGAACAAAATGAGGATCCTGCTGTTAAT
>CAZVXG010000007.1:1243-13191 GCA_964631635.1 uncultured bacterium
CTTGAGGCCTCTAGTGAACAAAATGAGGATCCTGCTGTTAATCTTGAGGCCTCTAGTGAACAAAATGAGGATCCTGCTGTTAATCTTGAGGCCTCTAATGAACAAATTGACGCTTTCTTTATTCCGAGGCCCTCTCGTTGCTCCATATCTTGATCCTCTTTAAGGAAAAAGACTCTTGGCAAATTTTACTCTGTACTAGACAAAAACGTATATCCCTCTCTCCGGAGAAAGGACCCATGAAAACGATACAACGATAAGAATTTTATGCGGCTTCGCCGCGTTACCGCTCGGAGCAACCTTTTTTTATCGTTCTTATCGTTAAATCATTCTTATCGTTGCCCCTGTTGCTCAGTCAGCACTCGTTTTTGTCCAGTACTGAACACAGAGGCAGTAGATGGATATAAATGGTATTACTGCAATTTCAGGGATGCCACTGCGATGATCTCAAAAAGAAGGCTGATGATCCAGAATCGAATCACCACTTTCGTCTCCGGCCATCCCTGGTATTCAAAATGGTGATGCAGCGGAGCGCAAAGGAAAATCCGTTTCTTGTTCCTGTATCGATAGCTCAACACTTGCAGGATCACCGAGAGCGCCTCTGCGACGAAGATCGTGCCCGCGATCGCCAGCACCGCCTCGCGGCGCAACAATATCGCAGAGACCCCGAGGATCCCTCCCATCGCAAGCGATCCCGTATCCCCCATGAACACCTGCGCCGGATATCCATTATACCAAAGGAACCCGAGCGCCGCTCCGGCAAGAGCGAATAAATAGACTGCGATCTCCCCGCTCCCCTCGATATAAAGAATATTGAGATAGCGCGCCAAATCGATGTGGTTGGATAGGAAAGCGAAAAGCGCCAGCACTAAGGAAACCATCACCAGGCATCCGCAGGCCAAGCCGTCCAGCCCATCGGTCAAGTTGACCGCATTCGACGCTCCCGTAATCACGAACACGATGAGAAAAAAGGAAAGGATCCGCAACCACCCTTCTAAAATCAGGGCCGGGTCCTTCCAAAAGGGAATGTAGAAGCGCTCGATATATTCCTGCGTATTGAGAGTTTTCGTATGAAAATGGGATCGTTTATCCTCTCGCGGTTCTGCGATCTGCTCTTTCGCAACCGGAGGGCGGAAAAATTTCTTCCCAGCGACAGCCTGGGTAAATCCAGGGCAGAGAAGATAAAACGCAACCAGGGCCGAAAAAAGCGTCTGGCAGATCATCTTCTTTTTCGCTTTGAGCCCCTTGCTATTGCGATGCGTGAGCTTGAGATAATCATCCGCCGCTCCCAAACAGCCGAGTACCAGAGTCGTGAGCAGGAGGATCAAAGTAAAGGAATGGCGCAGATCCATCCAGAATAAAAGAGAAATCAACATCGAGAAAAGGATCAAGATCCCGCCCATCGTCGGCGTATCCTTCTTCTTTCCGTGCAATTGCGCTAGAAGAGGACATTCTTCGACGCTCCGGATCGTTTGGCCGATTTTCAGCTCATACAGCTTCCTGATGAAGCGGGGCCCCAGCCAAATCGTCAAGAGAAGCGATGTGGCCGCGGCTAAAATCATCCGGGTCGAAAAATAGAGGAAAGCGAGGGGAACCTTCCAGTGGAGATGGTCGCGCAAAACCTCTATGAAAAATAGCAACATGCCAAAGACTCTTACAGCAAAAATTCAAAGATCTTTTCCATCTGCATGACGCGCGATCCTTTGACCAGCACCACATCGCCCGGACTCATCAGCGCCACCAACCTTTCGGCCAAACTTTTCAAGTCGTGAAAGAACTCCGCCGGTTTCTTCACTTCCTGGAAACTCTCGAAAAGAGGAAATGCCTCTTCTCCATAAACCAATAAGTGGTCGATTGCTTTTTGAGCCAAATGCCCCACCTCGCGGTGCGCCCCTTCCGAAAAGGATCCAAGCGACCCCATCACCCCCAGCACGCCGATCCGTTTACCCCCTTCTTTCGGCTGAGGCAAACTATCGAACGCCGCACGCATCGATTCGGGATTTGCGTTATAGGCGTCGTTGATATAGGTAATTCCCTGGTTTTCGAAGCATTCAAAGCGCATTTTCGGCAGCTTAAGAAATGGGATCCTCCCGTTGATCTCGTCCCATTCGAGTTTCATTTGACGCGCCGCGCTTGCCGCAGCGAGAAAGTTATGCAGCACATGCCGCTCCTTGAATGGCAAGGTGAATTGATATGCCCTGACGCCCCTTTCATCGAGGGTCTCCTTCCCATCCGCCGAGAAGAGGAAATAATCGGCCGCTCTGTTGTCGAGTGAAAAACTGACCCTCTTCTCTACCGGGATCGCAGCGATTGCCTCAGGAAAATTCGTCAATCCTTGATCATAGACAGCCGCCCGCAATTTCGGGCTCGAAAAAATCTCCGCTTTCCCCTTGGCTATCTCCTCCAACCCGCCAGGAAAATAGGCCGCATGGGCCAAAGCGATCCTGGTCAATACCGCCACTTCCGGACTTGCGATTTTCAAGAGATTGCCAATATCGCCCGGCTCGCTCATCCCCATCTCCAAAATAAGGACCTCCTCTCCCCCTTCGCGATTCAAGATCGAAAGAGGCAAGGTCAGCTTCGTGTTGTAGCTCCCAGGCGTCTTTCCCACCCGGTACTTCGCTTTCAAAAGCTCTGCGATAAAGTCCTTTGTGGTCGTTTTCCCCACAGATCCCGTAATGCCCACCACGCGCGCTCCGCTCTCGTCGAGATCGGATTTCGCCAACTCCTGCAAACTCTTCTGGACATCATCTACAAAGAAAAGGGCGAGGCCGAAGTCTCCCCCCGAGTATCCCTTTTCCACCACCGCCCCCACGGCCCCCCGCTGCTTCGCTTCGGCCAAGAACTGGTGGCCATCTACTCTTTCCCCTTTCAGAGCAAAAAAGAGATCTCCTGGACAGATAGATCTACTATCTATCTGATAACCAGTAATTTGCGCATCATCCTCAGCATAAGTGCCTAAAGTCTTCGCTATCTGGGCTAGCTTTACGTTTTTCATGGCGGTCCTCTCGTTTGGAGGAATGTATAGCTATTCCTGTAAAAATAGGCAAATGAATCGTTGTAATCGCTTTAAATTAAGCATATTAAGATTTAAATAAACATTTAATAATTATAATAAATAATTTAAATTAAATGTTTAGTTTTGATATAATAGTTAAAAAGGAATATTCGTTTTATGACCGTTCGACAAGTTCAAGATCGTAGCGAAAAGCCAGCGCCGAATCGGGGTAGCTGGGGTTGGGGCACAGTCAAACGACTGGCCAGCGGTGCAAGCAAGGTTGCATTGACTGTCTTGACGGCGCCAAGCGATCTCGTTTTCCAGACAGTCCAAAAGCAACTGCACAAGAGCGTCAGCCGCATGCCTTTTCTGTTAACAGGTCCTAAAGATGTCGAGCCTAGCGGTCAAGCCGTTGAGAGTAGAGGCCCGACACTCGAAGCACTCGATGCGGCCGGCGATGTAATAGAAGAGCTTCCACAGATCGAGCCCAAGCCGACATCATCTGCCTTGTCCGCTTCGACATCGCACGACGCGGCTGCAAGTCAGCAAAGAGGATTGATCTGGAGGACTGCAGGAAAAATCGTTAACGGTCTAAAGCCGATATTGGTCTTCTACGCACTCATGCCTGGCGTCTCTGGATTGTCTCCTAGTGCCGCGGGCGGCTTTAATAATACGAGACTCGCCGTATCAACACAAACTAACTTGCGTCCTGCCCTGCGTCCTACAAGGTACGTCCAACCACTCTTGCAAAATTCCTCTAGCGCAGCGCCCTCGTCCCCTCCCCTTGCTGGCGAGCTTCTTGCACAGCTTGTCGAACCATTCGAGCCGCCTCCCTCTCGCTCAGCGCCATCTTCGGCGAATAGCACATGGGTAGGGCCATTTTGTCCGGCAAATACGGCATCCCCCGAAATTATGGCGTCTGTGTACGGTGGGGCGGCAGAAACGACTCGACCAGATTCTCTCATACTCCCCCCCATCTCCGTGAACGCGCCCAATACTTCGCAAGCAATCGAATCCCTACTCTCTCCCCAACCTGTAAATGAAACGGTTGGCACTAACTCCTCAGCAAGCAGCGTTGACTTAGCGCAGCAAACCTATGAGATTTCCTACCTCCCCTCACCAGCAATAGCAGCCGAAACAACAGTAGCTGCAGCAGCACTAGGAACAGCAACAGTAGCAACAACGAAAGCAATCCAATCAGCGACCGGCATCGGGATATCTACTCCTGAATGCCCTATGAAAACATATAAAAGATCCATTACCTGCAGCAATGGCATGAGGTGCGAGGTGACCTACAAGTATAGGAAAGGCCTTTCAGAAGCAGACTTGCAAGCGATGGATAAGCAATGGATAGTTCTATTGGATGATCAATGTAACCAAGGCCTCCAAGCTAGTGAGGGCGATAAATTTACAATAAAAGTCCAGTCAGCAGATAGCTATGTCATTGAAGGGAAAACGAAAACAGGCTCCCCAATCAACATGATACGGCAGTTCACTCCTCAGGAGATGACGACTCTGCCCGCAGCCCAACAATTCTTAGCGCTCCAAGAGTTTATATTTATGAATGCGCCTGTATTCGTTGATAAACAGCTTGCAAAGGCACAAGAAAAGATCGCTATATTTGAGAATTACCTAACTTCGCATCAAGGACAGCCCGATACGGAGGAAACCCGTGTAGAGAAAATTGCCCTCGCCGAGCAGATGGTTTTGACAATCGATGCAATTAAGGACGAGGATCGCAAAGCTAAACTCAAAGAACAAAGTTATCATTTGCTAATCAACGCGTTCGGCCGTCCTCCACAGGAATGCGGGAAAATTCTGCAGAACCTTTACGACTTTTATACAACGCAGAATCCACGAATTACAGAACTGGAAAGAGCGCCTCTGCCCGATTCATTGGAAAAACTGGTCGCTCTGGAACAGGAACTGGATATTTTGGGCACCACTTGCGCCACTCTCAAACAGCGTGCAGCGAACATCGTATACTCAATGAAGTATCCATTTGGCAATCAAGAATTACCGGCAACAATAAGAGAAACAATGCTCGGACATATGCTCACGAAAATCTACCAGCCCGTGTTAACGCGATGCGATGCTCTGCAGAAAACGATAAGGGAAGGTACGCTCAATCATCTTAAAGGGTACGAAACACGAGAGAAAGGAAAGGGTGGCGATTGCCTATTCTGCTCTTTCGCAGGCGTGTTGAATCCCGCGCAATCAGGCGACGCTCCAGAGGCTCAGCATAAAAAACAGAGAGAAAAGATTGTCGCATATATGGAAAAGCACGAAGCGAAATTCCAACCTTTGATCGAGACTCGGATGGCTTGCATGAAGGAAGAGCATCCAACCGAGTGGGCGCAAATACAAGCGCGTGCAGAAGCGAGTCCCTTTGAGAAATACTTGAATTGGATGAAAAAGACGGGTCACTTTGGTGCACAGCCAGAACTCCAGGCTTTCTGCGATATGGAAAGTCAGCGTATTGTATGCGTAATGGAAAGTGCGGATGGGACTTGGTCCAAACAGATACTATACCCTGAGCACGAGGCTGTGTTCGGGAGGAAGCGGCCTTTAGCGCTATGGACCAATGGCGGTCACTATCAAGCGATGCTTCCCAAGTAATCTTGACCCCAACGCCCCTAATCGCGCATAATGGCCCCCATCCTGGTGGCATAGCCAAGTGGTAAGGCAGGGGCCTGCAAAGCCCCCATCCCTCAGTTCGAATCTGAGTGCCACCTTCACCCATAGTGTTGATACCATTTGAACGCCGGGGTAAAAATTTGCTTACCTTTATAGCTACCCCGATCGGCAACCTCGAAGACATCTCGAAACGAGCCCTCAAGACCCTCTCCGAGTGCGACGCGATCCTGTGCGAAGATACCAGGCATAGCGCGATCTTCCTCGAGCGCTACGGCATCCGAAAACCGCTCCATTCCTACCATAAATTCAAAGAGAAAAAGGCGCTGGAAAGGATTCTCGAAGAGCTCGAGTCTGGGAAAAACCTCGCGCTGATCTCCGACGCAGGAACTCCTTGCATCTCCGATCCCGGGACTTTGCTCGCCGCGGCTTGCGCGGCAAGGGGCATTCCATTTACCGCCATCCCAGGCCCCTGCAGCCTAATCCAGGCGCTCGTCCTCTCTGGAATGGCGGCGGAACGATTCCAATTCGTCGGCTTCTTGCCAAAGAAGCCGGAAAAGCTGCTACGGCAAATCCTCTGCTATCCCGGGGTGACCATCGCTTTCGAGAGTCCGCATCGTCTCGTAAAGACCTTGGAGGCGATCGCAAAGCTCGATCCAGCGAGAAAGGTGGCGCTCGCCCGGGAAATGACCAAGGCGTTCGAAGAATGCCTGAGAGGAACGGGGGGAGAATTGCTGGCCCATTTCCAAAAGGTTTCTCCAAAAGGGGAAATCGCCTTGTGCATAGAAGCGGGAGCGCCTCCCGGGGAGGCGCTCGATCTCGAGGAATGTGTAGAGATGTTGCGCGATCTGCATGGCCTTTCTCTGAAGGAGGCGATCAAACAGGCCGCCCGTTTGTTAAAGAAGCCTAAAAGCGCCGTCTACAAGCAGTTTCATCAAAAAGGTATAGGCGAATAGTTTCTTGTATCCAATGTGTGGCGTGTCCCATAAATCGCTCTTGCACTCGAAACTGAGGTTGGGTAAGATGTCGGTTCAAGTTGGAGGATATTATGAGTGGGATGCCGAAAGAGATCATTTTCGAGGAAGTCGCTCGCAATGCTTTAAGCGAAGGAATCGGCCAGCTTGCCGACGCCGTCTCGATCACTCTGGGCCCACGCGGGCGCAACGTGGGGTTGCAAGCTACCTGGGGATCGCCTGCAATCACAAGCGATGGCAATAGCATCGCCAAGGAAATAGAGCTGAAGGATCCCTTCCGTAATATCGGCGCTTCGATGGCCAAAGAAGTCGCAGCAAAAATCAAGGAAAAATCGGGAGACGGGACGACGACCGGGATCGTCCTTCTGAGAGCATTGGTTCAGGCAGGCGTCCAGAACATCGCTGCGGGCGAAAGTCCCATCGCGATCAAACGGGGGATGGATAAAACCCTCGAGATGCTCCTCAAGGAAATCGATGCGATGGCGCTGAAAATCAAAGATAGCCGCGATACGCGCAATATCGCCGCCGTTTCCGCATCGGGTGACCAGGAAATCGGCAATCGGATCGGCGAATGCTTCGACAAGGTGGGTAAGAGCGGCGTTGTGGCGATCGAAGAGGGCAAGGGAACAGAGACTTCGATCGAGATGGTCGAAGGGATGCAGTTCGACCGAGGCTATGCGAGCGCTTATTTCTGCACGAATGGGGAACGGCTTACAGTAGAGATGAACGAACCCAATGTTTTGATCACCGATAAAAAAATTACCTCCGCGCAAGACCTCCTCCCCATTCTCCAGCACATTGCACAGACAGGACAGGAACTTTTGATCATCGCCGATGAGATCGAAGGCGACGCCCTTTCGACCCTTGTGGTCAACAAGCTCCGCGGCACGTTGAAAGTAGCCGCAGTCAAAGCTCCCGGATTCGGGGACCGGCGCAAAGCGATGCTGGAAGATCTGGCGATCCTCACCGGAGGTCAGCTGGTAACTGAAGAAAAAGGGCTTCTCCTGAGAGACGCCGAAGCGGACGTCCTCGGAAAAGCGAGCCAGATCCTCATCGGAAAGGAAAAGACGACAATTGTAGGCGGCAAAGGGAAGCCGGCCGAATTGAAGGCCCGGATCGTTCAGATCGAAGCGGAAATCAAAAAGGCGACCTCCAATTACGACAAAGAAAAACTCGAGGAGCGAAAAGCGAAACTGCAAGGCGGCGTCGCCGTGATCAAAGTGGGCGCGCCGACCGAGTCGGAAATGAAAAAGAAGAAGCAAATGTTCGAAGACAGCCTCAATTCGACTCGCGCGGCGCTCGAAGAGGGAATCGTTCCGGGCGGCGGCGTCGCCCTGTTGCGCGCATCCCGCGCCTTGATCCATCTAAAAATCGGGAAGGAAGAACAGGCCGGCGCCAATATTTTGCTGCGCGCCTGCGAAGCTCCCTTCCGGCAGATCGTCCTCAACACTGGATACGATCCCTCGCTTCTCCTCAATGAAGTGCTCGAAAAGGGGAACACTTTTGGATTCAACGCAATCACGGAAAAAGTAGAGGATCTGCTCCAAAGCGGAGTCATCGATCCGGTCAAAGTGGTCAAGCAAAGCCTGGCGCATGCCGTCTCGATGGCTGGCGTCGTCCTTCTATCCGAGGCCGTGATCGTCGAAAAGAATTGACATCCTCTCTTTGCCTCTTTAGCTTGCAGATGAGAGGGTTCTTTGTTGAAGCGATTGCTGCTTGTTCCGGTCGCGCTTTTTGCATCCATGCTCTCCGACGCTGATGCGATTGGACAAAAGTATGCTCTCGAAATCGGGAAAAAACCGCCTCCATCGCAGCAGCCGCTAACCAGGCAGCTCCTCAACACCTCATCTGTTTGGCTCTCGATCGATCTGAACACATTGGCTGTCCCATCGGGACAAACTGCCTTCCAACAGATCAGCCAGGATCTATTCTGGCAGATCGTGCAAGACTTGAACATCGAGGCAATCCATTTAAATGGATTGAAAGAAGGAGATCTTTCGCGCACCGCTTTTGCGATCGATCCGAAATGGGGCCAGGGATGGACGAAGCTAATGGCCATCGGGAAAAAGCATGGCGTGGCGTGGATCGGGGAACTTATCGGCTCAACGACTGGAGCGGGAACCGACTTTGAGCTCGCCATTCAAAAAGTCGACGATTATCCAGATCTCTACCACCTGGTATCCATAGACCAGAAGGATTGGAATCTCCTTCCATCCGTTCCAGCGGGAGCAACTTATGCAAACGTCCCTTGGCTGCAATTGGAAGATCTCAAGAAAAAAGGGTACGTCCCGACCTGCGCTCAACCCTACGTCAAGGAAAGCGCCTGGAACGCCACCGGCAAAATCGCCGGCGCAGACGGACAGGTGCGCCGCTGGATCTATCTGAAGGAAAAACAGAATTATCCTGTCCTGTCCTGGCTCTCCCCTTCTTTTGCCGCTGGAAGGCTCGCTGCGGGCGACGCTCTCAATGCGCTCTATCGATATGGACAGAAAATCCTATGCATCGACGCGAATCTGCCAGCGGCCGCTAAAGAAAACGAGGTTCTCTGGATCCGAAAAATCGGCGGCTTTACGGTGCAAAGAAATAGCGGCTCTCTGAAGGAACTACAGGGGTTCCATGCCGATATGGCTTTTGATACGATGACCCGGCCGGCCCTCCTCCACGCGCTTGTAGCGGAAGACGCCAGGGCGCTCCGCCTCATCTATCAACTCTATTTGCATGCGGGAATTGCCACGACGCGGCTCGTCCATGCATTGGAACCCTTCGATCAGTTCGCATGCGATTGGACCGAATTCCTTCTCAATCCCAAACAAAACTATCTCTACGGGGAAGAAATGGTGACTGGAGCATTGCTCCGCGAGCGCCTTCTCAAGGAAGATCTCCTAAGGCTGGGTAAAGAAAGCCGCGGCCAGATGTCTACTTGGTGCGGCTATTGCGCTTACGGCATCGCAGCTCCCAAAGAGTTCGAAAAGAAACAAGAGGAGATCCAAAAAGCCCATCTCCTCCTCGCCTTCACTTACGCTATGCAGCCAGGCGCGTTTTCCCTTTCGCTCGCAGATCTGGCTGGAACGCTGCCTCAAGAGGCTGGCCGGATCGATCCTATAAGCCCCAATCAGTGCGCCCTTTATGCCAGCATCCCCTGCCAGCTCCAAAATCCCCGCTCTTTCTCCTCGCAGCTCAAGAACATCCTGGCCGTTCGGAAAAAAAGCCGGATCGCTCTCGGAGAGTTGATCGCTGTCCCGAAGGCAGCCAATGCAGGAGTGCTGCTCCTTCTCCATCGACTTCCAGACAGCAGGTTCCTCCAGCTCCTGGCGGTCAACTTCAGCCGCCGGAGCGCATCGGAACAGATCGAGGTTCCCGCCCTTCAAGATACCTGGGCCATCGATCTCATGTGTGACGAGCGATCCCCAGAAAAAGATTTCCATGCAAACCTGCTCCATCTCGATCTCCCTCCTTTGTCTGGCAAAGTTTTGCTCTTTCAGCCAAAATACACGGACTGATGAGAATCGCCGTCATTTGCGCCTCGGGGATCGGGGACGCCCTGATCTTTCATTCCATTTCCCGCCTCTTAAGCAAAAAGGGATGGGAAGTCACTACGTATAGCGACCATTTGCCAAGCTTCGGAAATTGGCTGCCCGGCTTCCGATTCGCTCCACAGCCCGATCGGATCCGAGAGATTTTCTCCCCCTATGACGCTCTGTTCCTCCAGCATGATAACAGCCGAAAGGCAGCCGAGATCATGGCTCTCCCCAAGCCGATCTATGCGTTTTACGGCGCGCATCTCCTGGCCAAACATGGTCCAATCCGCAAGGGATGGGACTATGTGGCGAGCAGGAACCGGACCATGGTGGAAAATGTCGCTTTGGCCGCGGAGTTGTTCTTCGGAGAAAGAAGCTGCGACAATGGCCTGAGGCCGCCTGCCGAGCTGATCCACCGCCGATTCGAGCGGAGGGTCGCCATCCATCCCACCGCTTCCTCTGAGGAAAAAATGTGGCCGCGCGAGAAGTTTCTGCGCGTCGCTGTTGCCTTGAGAAGAGAGGGATACGATCCTGTTTTCATTGTCTCCCCTTCCGAGCGATCGCAGTGGAAGGCCCCTCTCTTTCCGACGCTAAGCGATTTAGCCTCATTTCTTTACGAGTCTGGAGCTTTTCTCGGCAACGATTCTGGGCCCAGCCATCTCGCCTCCTGCTTGCAAATCCCCCACCTCACTATCAGCGGCAACGGACTCGCAATGCCCTTATGGAGAACGGGGTGGCTTCAGGGAGAGCTCGCGGCCCCCCCGTCTTTCCTCATACAGTTCAAAGCGTTACGCGGCCTCTGGAAACAATTTATAACAACAAACAGCGTAATCAAAAAATTTAAATACAGCGTGTTGCGAAATTAACTGTTATTAAATAACTACTTTAGTAATATTGAGATAGAACCTATCCGCAAGGTAGAGTGATAAAAATTCGAGAAGATTTTTGAGAACCAGCGAAGGCCGACTTTATCATTTGCGGAATAGGCTCCAGGAGAAGCGCCATGAAAGATCTGCCTCATCATATCAAGAAATTGAATCGTCAAGTCGTCCGCTCTATTCATCGAGAAGAGATGGAAAATGCGAATTTTGACGAAGGAATGCTCGCCTCGCCTCCTCGCAAGCAGACGCAGCGGGAGCAAAAGAAGATTAGGAAAAGAGAGATGCGGCAAGATAGACTTTCGAGAACGCCTATCCACCCCACCGCCGAAGAGCGGAACCGAAAGATGAAAGAACGGGTTCCCATCTTCGACCGCAATAATGCGTTGCCCCGCACTGCCAAGCCGACAAAGAAAAAAACTCCCAAAATATGAGAATTGCCCAGATTTCCGACTTGCATTACACGCATATCACCTGGAATCCGTTCCGCTTGCTTTCGAAACGGCTTTTAGGGAACCTCAACTGGCTTTTGACCCGCAAATCGGTGTTCGTTCCTCAGCAGCTCGACCCTCTCCCCTGCCTCTTTCAATCGCTCGGGGTCGACCTCGTCCTCCTGGGCGGTGATTTCACGACGACCGCGCTCAGGGAAGAATATGAGAAAGCCACAGGGTTCGTCAACCGGATCTCCCAGCATTGGATCGCCATACCTGGCAACCACGACCACTACACCTACTCGAGCGCTCGCCAGAAGCGATTCTATCGCTATTTTTCAAATAAAAAAGAGGAAATTTCCCATCTGGTTGATTTTTTCACTTTGAAAGATCATGGAGTCGAGGCGCATCGGATCGCCCCCAATTGGTGGATTATCGCCCTCGATACAGCCCGCGCGACAAACCCCTATTCCTCCAAAGGGCTTTTTTCTGAAAAACAGGAGGCCTATTTCGAGGAA
>CAZVXG010000008.1:0-13179 GCA_964631635.1 uncultured bacterium
CATCAGAAAAGATTTATGGCCTGGCCTCACAAGTCAAGAGAGGCAGTCCTTTCTCAAGATGTCTTTTGATGAACAACTTTCTTTCGTAATCGATTTTGAGTATGCAACACAGAAGATGCCCAATTCTCTTCAAGTTTCGCTTATACAGGTAGCTCAGCAATCTGTCCAATATTCACAAAGTCCAGATATTCTCACTTTGCGTTATGAAGATTTGGTAGGCCCCAACGGCGGAGGAGATCTCGATACGCAACTCATGCAAATCCGGCGAATTTGCGAGTTTCTCCAATTAGATCTTCCGGAGATTTCCCTACATGAAGCTGCGGCCAAGATGTATGGAGATGATGTCAATCCGTTTGGAGCTGATAGAGGTTTTCAAAATTTCCAAAGTACATTTCGTTCAGGAAGGATTGGCCGCTGGAAAACGGTATTTACAGAAGAGCACAAAATTGCATTTAAGAAGAAACTGGGAATGATGCTGATTGCTCTTGGTTATGAGAAAGATGATTCATGGTAACATGCAATGTTAGTGAAGTATTTATTTTATGTCTCGACTGTGCAGCCGCGGTTATTTTTGGACGATCCCTAAGTTTTCGGGGTCGCGTGCTTCCATTCGAGATAGTTGGAAAGAAAGGCTATCGCCCAGACAATTGCGCCGCCGATAAAAAATCCACCGGGATTCAGAACCCGAATCCCGAATGAGATAGTCGAAATGACTCCGAACGCCCCGAAGCTGATGATCGCGGTGATGATCCCGATTTTCAGCTTCGAGATCCTCCATTCTGTGCAAGAGAGCACAGGGAATACGGCAGCGTTGAAAAATCCCACCAGGATCGAGAAAAGGAAATCGGCGGCTATATTGGGCACCTGCTCAAAATAAGTGATCTCAATCCCTGGGACGATCCGGTCGACAAAAAAAACGATTAGGAAATTAAGAAAAAAACTCCTGACAAATGTCATGCTCAGAAGCCGCTGCCTGGGGGCCCGGAAACCGGACCGCTTTTTTGGCAAGACTGCCCTTCTCCACAAGCGGGTGGTGGAACCTTCGCATGTTTCATTGCGCAATAGTTCGTAAGAAAACTGCCGAACGCTACGAGAACTGCAGCGAAACAATAACCCTCGATCGTCTCGATTCGAATCCCGATCGGAAGGATCTTCAAGAGTGCGTAGGCGATGAAGTTGATCGCGAGGGCAAGCCCCGCAATTTTCATAGTCGATGCTTTTCCAACGAGCTTTAAGACGGGGAAAATCAGGCTGTTGATCCCCCCAAGTACGATGGCAAAACTCAAATCTCCGCCTACGTGAGGCAGCTTCGTCTGATTCATCACATCGATGCCGGGCAAGATGTGGTTGGCAAAGAAAACGACCAGGAAATTGAAGAACAGACTCTTGAGATAATGCATAGGCTCCCCGCTCACGCTCCAACTGTTACCCTACACGAATGCTTTTTAGTTTACAAGTCCCCCCACCCTTCCTTAAACTCTACCTCCTTATGCACCGGTATTTACCAATCCTGCTCCTGGTCCTTTTTGCCTGCTCGACGCCTTCTCCCAAAACAAGGGTTTTGCGCCTTGCCTTCCAGGCAATGCCTGCCACCCTCGACCCTCGGAGCAGCGGCGATTTCGTTTCCGCTACCCTCATCTGTCTCATTTACGAAGGGCTCACCCGCTGCCTTCCCGACGGCGGCGTCGAACCCGCGCTCGCCCATAAAATCGATATTTCTCCAGATAGCTGCATTTACACCTTCCATCTCCGCAAAGCCTTCTGGACCGATGGCCGCCCTGTCACTGCAACCGATTTTGAACAATCGTGGAAGAAGATCGCCGATCCCACCTTTCCCTCTCCGTGCTCCTATCTCTTTTTCCCTATCAAGAACGGAGAAAAATGCACAAAAGGGGAAATTCCTCTTTCGAGCCTGGGCGTCCAAGCCCTCGACCCTTATACCCTGCGCGTCGAATTGGAACGTCCGACTCCCTATTTCCTTTCTCTGACTGCTTTGCCGCTCTTCCTCCCCGTTCCTTCGCATGTAGAAAAGATCTCTATCAATCAGCCCGTCTGCAACGGTCCTTTTCAAATCGAAACCCTCATTCCAGATAGCGAGATCCTCCTAAGGAAAAACCCTGGTTTTTGGAATGCGCAGCAACTTCCCCTCGATGCTATTCGGATCAGCATCATCGGCGACGAGAACACGGCGCTTCAATTATTCGAACGGGGCGAACTCGATTGGCTCGGCGCTCCCCTCTCCCCCATTCCTCCCGACGCCGTTCCCATGCTGCAGGCTAAAGGCGAGATCCATTCCCTTCCGATGGATGCGTCGACTTTTATCGCTTTCAATACGAAAGCTGCCCCCTTTCAGAATCGCCATCTCCGCAAAGCCCTCTCGCTTGCCCTGGATCGGGAACGGATCATCGGAGAACTGGATCTGACCGGGCAAATTCCGGCTAAGCGATTCCTCCCTCCAACCCTCACCGACTCCTCGAGACCTTCCTTGCTCGCTTACGATCCCGGCGCTGCCCTCCGCTATTTCGAACAGGCTCTGACAGAACTCGACCTCCTTTCGTCCGATCTCGAATCACTCACCCTTTATTACAAAACGGGGCAAACGCAAAAACGGTTGGCCCAAGTTCTGCAGCGGGAATGGAAGGAAAAACTCGGCTTCACGATCCGGATCGAACAGATCGACCCTCAAACCCATATGGAAAAATTGCACCGGCGCGATTATCAGATCGCTCTCGCCTGTTGGATCGCCCAATTCCACGATCCTGTGAACATCCTCGAACGCTATCGCCTCCCGTCCAATCCCAAGAACTTTGCCGAATGGGAGGATGATCAATATGCAGGACTCTTAGAACGAGCATCTTCGACTTCTGATGAACGGCAGCGCCTAGAGCTATTGAGCATTGCGGAAGAGATATTCGCCGATGCACTGCCGATCTCGCCCCTCTATCATTGGACCAGTCCCAGCCTATCGAATCCGCGCCTCAAAAATTCCGCCGCCACCCCGGAAGGCTGCCCCTTATTCGAGCGATTTGAATTCCGAGAGGCAATTTAATGGATCGTGATCGTCCTTCGAACGTCGTTGAATGAGCCTGGAACCACGTTGCCGCTGCGGTCCAGAAGCTCCAATCGAATGGTATGCTTTCCCTTGGGAAGCCCATAGATGTAGTAGGGTTGCCAGACGTTCAACGTCCGATGCGCCTTCCCGTCAATCGACAGCCTTACTTTGTATCCGTCCGGCGTCAACTCGCAATTCGTCACCAAGAAATCAAGCAGAATCGGCTGATTAGCCGTTAGAGGCATCTGATTGCTGGGTTCATTGTACGTCAAGTAGGGAGCGGACAAATTCCCCCCGTAGGAGGGTCCATCTGCAGTTCCGAGATAAAATGAGATCGCATGCAGGGTATTTTGCCCTTTTAGGCTCTCTCCGAAAGAACGGGCAGGAAAGACCCGAATCGTATGCTTTCCCTCTTGCAACGAGCTGGGAACTTCGAACTTGTAGTTGGTGTTGCGATAATACCCTTCTTCATTGAATGGATTGATCGCCGGCTCATCGATCGGAAAATAGGGTTCATTATCGATGACCACATGGACGCTCTGCCCCATGTCCGATACGGCGATCTCCGTCGCACGGTCGAACTGGGAGGAATCGGCGCCCAAAGCATAGCCGTCGATCCTGAACTGGATCCACATCGGATTCTGAGATACCAGATCCCCAGATTTTGGAATTGCAATCGTCAACTGAACCGAATCCGATTCGGGAGTCCTCGAAACGGGTAAGATCCTGATGAATTCCTTGGATTCTTCCGCCGATTTATCTGCAGAAATAACAGAGCGCGACATGCCAAAAAGAACAGCTGCCGCAATCAAAACGAGGTGCATAGATCTCTCCGGATAGGAAGATCCCCTCATATCTCGTTGCCGATATTTTTTCAAAACATCAGTAATCCATCAGAGCTTAAGTACCTTGCAATTTTCGTAGACAGGCTGTAGGAATTTCCTCTATTTCTAGAGAATGAGAGAAAGACGTCTTCACTATTTTCTTCTCGCTGCTGGCACCGCTGTTTGCACGGTCTTTCTTCTATTTTTTAAACAGCAGCTCTTCGGCCAATATTCCTATCAGGGGCCGAACCGGCCGGTCCCTGGCAATCCGCAATTGGTCCGCGTCGAGGTATTGGTCCGCGACAGCCCTAAGGCCGGCGGCGTCCAGATCCAAAGCGTTGCATTCAATGGCCAGGGGATTCCTCTCAAGCCGCGCGATATTTACGGAAACCGGGGATCGGCGAGCTTCCAGTTGCCGCCTGGCAAATATAAACTCGCCTGGGTTGTGCAGAGGGATAATTTCCTATGGCCGCGCCAAGTTCCCCATGAAGAATTGGTGACGATCGATCCGCGCGACTTATGGCTCCAGATCTCCATCGAAGGAGAAGAGGCTTCAATCCGCTAGCCAGTATTTGATCTTTTTCGCGACCCTTGGAGAAAAGAGCAGGGTCATATGTCCAATATCGTCCAGGATGTATTCTTTTTTTGGATCGCGGCCCATCCTCCCCGATGAACCTGGAAGAATGAGCTGATCGGCCATCGACGCAATGTGATAAAAGCCGACCTGACTGCGCCTGCCGATTTCCCGCTGCAATTCCTGGATAAACTCTGATCTCCGGCGCATCTCGCGGCCATTTGGACCGATGGCGATCGCAGCGGCATACGTTCCATGTAAAGGAGATCCGATCGTGATCACCTCCAGCGCCTTATTGCGTGGAGCGATTGTCGCCGCATACCAGGAACTCACGAGTCCCCCCATCGAATGGCCGATCAAGACGAGATCGCCGCGGCCCCTTTCCTCTGCGATCTTTTCAGCTTTTTTAGCGACTTGAGTTCCATAATCGCGGATGGAAAGGAAGGGATGCGCGAGGTTGAGCGTATAGATCGGACCGAAGCCAGATTTACTCAATTCCCGTTTTAAAAAAATCCAGGCCGAGCTGTCATGGAGGTAGCCGTGGACGAGTAGAATAGGCCTTCCTTCGGATGAGCCCGTCGATACCGCCTGATCCGTCAAGTATCCGGATGGCCGAAGCAGGAATGAGACGACGACAGCGAACCCCTCGAAGACCAAAGAGTGGATCCAGCAGACGGTCCGCCGCAGCGGAGCGGGGAAATGCGAAGAGAAGCCATTGAGGAGTTTGACGAGGCCAAAAAATCCTAAAAGAATCGCAAGATAGAAGATGGCGGAAGCGATGGATGGATAAAAATAGAATGCGGTCCAATACCCGCCGCCCGAAAGGATCGATCCGCTCAAAAAAAAGATACTGGAAATCCAATTTGACTCTTTTGCCATCGATCATGATTATATCTTGAATGCTTTTTAATGCGAGGGTTCAATGCGTTCCGCGTTGCTGTTCGTCCATGAAATTTACGAGGACCTGGAACTTTGGTATCCAAAGCTCCGCTTGGAAGAAGCTGGCTTCAAAACCATTGTAGCAGGCCCGGAAGCGGGCAAGACTTACTTAGGCAAGCACGGGTATCCCTGTAAGGCCGATGCGGCCCTGGACTCGATCGATCCGCGAAATTTCACGGGGCTTGTCATCCCGGGAGGGTTCGCGCCTGATAAGCTCCGCCGGATCCCGAAAGTTCTCGAGATCGTACGGCAGATGAATGAGGCAAAGAAGATGATCGCCTTCATCTGCCACGCCGGCTGGGTGCCTATTTCCGCGAAAATCTTGAAGGGGCGCCGCGTCACAGGAGTGGCTGCGATCAAAGACGATTTGGAGAATGCGGGAGCCCTTTATACCGATCAGCCTGTCGTTACAGACTACAATCTGATCAGCTCCCGCACACCCGCCGATCTCCCTGTGTTCTGCAAAGCCATGCTCGAATTTTTAAGGTAGGGAGATGCGAATTGTCCGGCAGCTGCCCTCGATCCGGATGGAGCGAGCTGCAGCCGGGACCAGATAGGTCATCCCGAGACGAAAGGGCTCTTTCAGGCCATCGGCCTTGATGATCCCCTCCCCTTTCGCGCAAAAAAATATTTGAAACGTCTTGGGATCTGCCGGAACGTTCCAGTGGTCCAAAATATTCGCACGGTCGATATGGAAATAGGGCGATCGAATCAACGATTCCAGAACATGATGGGAGTCGGTAACGACCGGATGCGCAGCGATGACTGCCGGATTTGGACCTTCCCAATGAATCGAAGAGAGAGCCTGCTCGATATGGAGCTCGCGACCGCTGCGGCCCCAATCGTAGAGGCGATAGGCGGTGTCGGAATTTTGCTGCACTTCGAGAAGCAGGCAACCGGCACAGATCGCATGGACGCTGCCGGCTGGAATGTAGATGGCATCCCCTTCCAATATTCCGATTTTCTCTAAAAGCTTATCGACCTCCTGATCCTGGATCGCTTTGCGCAGGGTAGAAGGATTTGTCCCTTGTTTCAAACCCACGTAAACAAACCCGCCGTGCAAGGCGATCCATGATTCCGTTTTTGGCTCTACCCCCAGGCTCTTTGCGCTTCTTTCGTCTGGATAGACCTGGATGCTCAGGTTTTCTTTCGCGTCGATGATCTTGACCAGGAGAGGAAACTGAGAAAAATGGCGCCCTTTCCCGAGCAAGAGCTCCTTCCATTCGGCAACCAGAGAATGGAGATCGCGCCCTTTCCAAGGGCCATTTGCGACGACGCTCATCCCCTCGGGCCTCTCGGAAATTTCCCATGATTCGGCGCAACATCCAGGAGGGGCGGAGCGGTGGAATTTTTTGGGGATTCGGTCTCCTCCCCAAACATAGGATCGATAAATAGGTTCAAAGCGAATAGGGTACATAGCAAAGCCGTTTGTTATACCGCGATCGGTCAAATACTTTGAATTTGGGCGGCGAGATTGTGCGTTCCAGTAGCACTGTGGAGATCGAATCCAACTTGCATAATGTTAATGAGATCGAACAGCGCGCTGGGGCGCAAAAGATCCGCAAGCAAATTTCAAATGACTTGGCCGATCGCGGTATATCTGGAGATGCATGGATTTGAGCATGGAAGCGATTCTGTTCGAAACGCTGGAGGAGTTGGTCGCGCAGATCATCCTGATATCCGAATCCTCTAGCGATGGCAAACGACACGGCCAAAGCAGGAACGCTCGCCATGACCGTATAGTAGGTCAGGGAGGAGGCGTGAAGCGCGCAGCGATCCTGTACAAAGCTGCGGATTTTCTCATACATATCTTGAACCTAGCATTTATACCATTTATCAAAAATAGCAACGGATGTTGCCGAGTCGCAGGTAAAAGCCGTCCGCAGTTCTGAAATTTAATTTTGATCAATGGTATTAAATGATCTTTCTGACTAGTTTCGTTCTTATGTTGTTTCATGATCGGGTCGAAGCGGGGAAAAAACTGGCGGCTGCTCTCCAATCCTATAGAGAGGCGAAAAAAACAGTCGTCCTCGGATTGCCTCGAGGCGGCGTCGTAACTGCCTACGAAGTCGCGGCGGCGCTTCACCTGCCGCTCGACGTCCTGGTACCCCGCAAAATAGGCGCGCCCGATAATCCTGAGCTCGCCATCGGAGCCATTGCGGGAAGCGGCACCGTGCTCGATCGCGAGCTCATCGACCGCCTGGACATACCTGAGACTTATATACAAGCCGAAATTGAGAAACAAAAAAAAGAAGCTGAGCGGCGGCTCTCCCTATTTCGCGTTGGGAAACCGCCCCAAGACTATCGAGGCTGGACGGCCATCCTGGTCGACGATGGGATCGCTACGGGCTCCACGATGCGCGCCTCGATCGCGGCCTTAAAGAAGATGCATGCGGCGAAGATCGCCGTTGCCGTGCCAGTCGCTCCCCCCGATACCATCTCCGATCTGAAAAAAGAAGTCGACGAGGTCGTTTGCCTCTATACTCCCTCGTCTTTCATGGCGGTGGGCCAATTCTATGAACAATTTGCGCAAACCCAAGATGAAGAAGTCATCAAATTGCTGAGGAAAGCATGGAAGTAATCATTCCGATTGCATCGGGCGCACTGCTTGGGAACCTCTTCCTCCATCAAAAAGGTTCCCCGCTCGTCCTGTTTGCCCATGGAAGCGGCAGCAGCCGTCTCAGTCCCCGCAACCAAGCCGTCGCCCGCGACTTGGGCCAAGCGGGATTGGGAACTTTCCTGTTCGATCTCCTCACCGCAAGAGAAGAGGTCGCTGACGACAGAACAGGCGAACTGAGGTTCGATATCCCCTTTCTCACCAAACGGCTCCTCGAGGCGACCGAGTGGACGATGCGGGAGTATGTTTTTCCCATCTGTTATTTCGGAGCCAGCACGGGAGCTGCGGCGGCCCTCGCCGCAGCTGCGGAATTGGGAACAAAAATCCAATCGATCGTCTCGCGCGGAGGAAGACCCGATCTCGCTGCAGCGGCGCTCGGAAAAGTCGTTTCTCCGACCCTGCTGATCGTAGGAGGGCTCGACCATGGAGTCATCGAGTTGAACAGGGAGGCGTTTGCCCATTTGCACTGTCCGAAAAAGCTCGAAATCGTTCCTGGAGCGACTCATCTGTTCGAAGAGCCTGGGAAGCTTCGGATCGTTGCAAAACTTGCTGCTGAATGGTTTTTAGCGCATGGTCAAAAAAAGTAACGCTTTCCGGGCGCTTTTCCTTAAGCCAATTGCGGAAGCGATGGGTAGCGCTCCACCATTCTTGTCTCAGCCGCTGCGGCTCCAGTAGATGTTCCTCGAAATAGAACCTTCCTGGATCGAAGTGGATCACCCGTCCCTGAATCACTCCGAAATTATGCTCCACGTCATGGTCGGCATCCCCGATTTTCTTTTCGATCCGCTGGGCTATGAGGAGCAGGAACTGTTCGATCGCATCTTCTATCGGCAGCGACTCCAAAGCCGGATAGAATGGCTCCGCTTTTCTTTGCAGGACAAACGGGAATTCATTCAAATCGATGCGATGACTCCTCCCCTTCCTGTCAGTAAGTACAAGGGTTGGCAGGGGTTGATCGGAAGGTCCCAAGTGCAAATACACGATGCCCGTTTCCTCTTTGAATTCGCCTGCGGCGATCCGATAGCTTTCCAGATAGAACCGCTTCCTCTTCTCCCTCTTGATCCGCTCCTTTTCGATCCAGGCGGCGTAAAAAGGGAGGCGGTAGTATTTGTGGTTGAAGAATTTGATCACCCACTTGCCATCTTCGCTTGCGAACGCAAACGACTGCCTCCCTTTGCCCAGGTAATGGTAGGGCTGGGCGAGCGCTCTTCCTGCTTCAGCGTCAGGCGTGGAGGCGGCTTCGGCAAGCAGAGGGGCGGATAGCGACGCAGGGGAAAAAAAATCGGTGCAAAGAGAGTAGACCGCGGCCAGGAGAATCAAAGCGAACAGGATCGATTTTTTCACAAAACAATCTCTGCTGGAACAGACGCAAATATACCTCGTCAGGAGTTAAAAACAAACCCAGATTCACACTTCTAAAGGGAAAAGACGGGGCAGGCGGGAGTTTCTTCGCTGCCGCGATAGACGAGCGCGCGTTGGGGATCGAGGGTGATCTCTTCCCCTTCCTGGAGGATGCGCATGGCCCCGTCGGCCCGGCTCATTACCGCAATTTCAAAGGTCTTGGCAATCAGGGCGGCGTATTTTTCAGATGCCGTATCGCCGATGATATTTTGGAGGATGACGCCGGCGGCATGTTTCAAAATGGGGAGGAAGGCGCTGTCGCAATGGGGAATGACGACCAGCCGCCCCTCCAAAGCTTCGGGCTCGCACTGTTCTGGAGAGAAGAGGATCGAGACTTTCCCAGTGACTTTCTGGCCAAACCCTTTATGGCCGCGAATCAGCACTTCGCCAATGCTCTCGACTGTCATAAGGTTGGTGGTCCCTTTTTTGCCGAATGGAACGCCTGAAGTCACGATGACGATGTCCCCAAAGGAAATGAGCCCATGTTCGAGGGCGTAACTGCTCGCAGCGGCAAATGCTTCCTTAGCGCTCCGGCATCCGGGGCTAAGAACCGGAACGATGCCCCAATTAGAGGCGAGTTGATGATAGACCTTTTCATGCGCTGTCACGGCGATGATGGGCATCTGAGGGCGGAGCCTCGAGGCGAGGCGCGCCGTCATCCCGCTGGTCGTGAAGGCGAAGATCGCCTTGGCGTTGGTGCTATAGGCGGTCCTGACCGCCGCCATCGCTACGGCAGAAGAAATATCGTGGTAATCGCGCTGCGTGTTCTGTTCGAAGAAAAGGCGGTAAGGGAAATCAGCCTCGGCTTCCTGGGCGATCTTCCGCATCCGCTCCACAGTCTCGACTGGATAATTTCCAATGGCCGTTTCTCCAGAAAGCATGATGGCCGAGGTCGAGTCGTAGATCGCATTTGCGACGTCGGATACTTCAGCTCGGGTAGGCCTCGGATTTAAGATCATCGATTCGAGCATCTGGGTGGCCGTAATCGATGGCTTGCACGCCAGGTAGCATTTGCGGATCATCATCTTTTGGAGCTTCGGCACAAGGGCCAGATCGATCTCCACGCCGAGATCCCCTCTAGCAATCATGATCCCATCGGCCACTTGAACGATGCTGTCGAAATTCTCTACGCCGTGGCTGTTTTCGATCTTGGCGATGACGAGAATATCGGATTTCCCCTCTTTAGCGAGAATCTCTTTGATCGAAAGGATATGGTGAGAGGAACGGATAAACGATGCGGCGACCAGATCCACATCCTGATCGCAGCCGAACTTGAGGTCGACGAGATCCTTTGGCGTGATCGCTGGAAGGTTGAGATGGGCGCCAGGCATGTTGATCCCCTTCCCGCTTTTTAAAATGCCGGAGTTTTGGATCTCGATGAGCGCCGACTGTTCATGGACCTCCATGACCTTGGAAATGATGTACCCGTCGTCAAAGAGAATCTTCATTCCAGGACTGACCGCATGGAGAGCTTCGAGGGGGCGCATCGGAATCTCGCCAGCGGCAGGCTTCGAGTCTATGGGCACGAGCTTGAACCGCTGCTTCGGCTCTACAGGCAAGGCGTCGCCGGGCACTTTGCCGACCCGGATCTCCGGTCCCTTGACATCGATCATGATTGCAAGGGGTCTATTCAGCGCCTTGCGGGCTTTTTTGAGATTGGCGACGCTCTGGAGATGCTCCTCGAGCGTGCCGTGGCTGAAATTGAGCCTGGCGACGTCCATTCCCGCCTCCATCATCGCGACCATCTTCTCGAAACTCGCTACGGCGGGCCCAATCGTACAGATGATTTTAGTACGGGTAAAAGTCATAATGTAATCTTACCTGATGCGTCTTTTTTTTTATCCATGCCTGGATTACAATGGAAGCGTGCATGATATTCTGAAACTTGCGCCGATCGTCTTAAAAAAAGTTTCCGTCCATAACCTGAAAAAGGTCGATCTGACTCTCCAGCCAGGCCAGCTCGTCGTTTTCACGGGTGTTTCGGGATCGGGGAAGTCTTCCCTCGCCTTCGATACGATCTATGTGGAGGGGCAAAGGCGCTACATCGAATCGCTCTCGCATCAGGCGCGCCGCCATTTGGCAGAGCTTCCGAAACCGGATGCGGAGAGCATTTCAGGGATCGCTCCCACGATCGCGATCGAGCAAAAACTCTCGGCCCGCACGCCCCGTTCGACGGTCGGCACCCTGACCGGAATTTACGACTTTCTGCGAGTCCTCTATGCGCGGATCGGAATCCCCCACTGCCCCGTGAGCAAAGAACCGGTCGCAGCGCAAAGCAAGGAAAAGATCATCGCCCAAATCCAAAACCTCCCTGCGGGCGCAAAAATCGTCATCCTCGCCCCTTATGCAAAGGGGAAAAAGGGAGAGTTCGAAGAGGATTTCGCGCAGCTGCTGAGCAAGGGATTTACCCGCTTGCGCGTCGACGGGGAATGGGTGGAGTTGGGGGAACCAATGCGGCTCGATGGGAAAACATCCCATGACGTCGATATCGTCATCGATCGCTTGAACGTGGAGAAGAGCTCTTTCTCGCGCATCGCCGAGTCGGCGGCGCTGGCTTTGGAATTGGGCAAGGGGATGTGCACCATTATCCATCAGGAAAAAGAAATCGTTTTCTCCCAGACGGCCTTCTCGCAGAAATCGGGCCTTTCCTATGGTCCGCTCGCCCCTCATGATTTTTCTTTCAACCACCCAGAAGGAATGTGCCCTACCTGCCACGGCCTTGGAATTTCGGCTGAATTCGATCTGTCCAAAATCATCGATCCGAACCTGAGCCTTGCGGAGGACTGCTGCTCAATCGGCAGTTCGTATCGGACCATCCGCTATGGCAACATCTACAACAATTTGGCCAGGATCTATAAATTCGATCTCCATGCGCCCTGGAAGGATCTTCCGGAAAAAGCTAAGCGTGTATTCCTCTATGGCACAGAGCAAAAATGGACGCGGATGCAGTTCGTCCATCCAGAAAAGCGGACCCGATGGGTGGAACCGGTCCGCTGGCAGGGCGTTTTGCATGAAGCCAGGGAACGGCTGACGGCTGCAAAAAGCGATACCTATCGAAAAAAACTGGCGGAATTAATGGTCGAAACGGTCTGCCCCGCATGCCTTGGGGCTCGGATCAAGCCTTACCCGGCCGAAACGCGGCTTGGCGGCGTGAAGATCAGCGAAGCGGCGGGGATGCCTCTGGATGACGCTCTCTCGTTTTTCCAAAAATTGCAGCTCTCGAAGCTCGAACAGTCGATTGCCGAAGAGCTGCTGAAAGAGATCCGGCAGCGGCTCCAATTCCTCATCGATGTGGGCTTAAGCTATCTCTCACTCGATAGAACTTCCCCGACTCTGAGCGGCGGGGAATCGCAACGAGTGCGCCTCGCCTCAAGCATAGGCGCGGGACTCGTCGGAGCGATCTACGTCCTCGACGAACCCTCCATCGGCCTCCACCCTGCCGACCATCATAAATTGATCCAGACGCTCCTCCTTTTGCGAGATCAGGGAAACACCGTTCTCGTCGTCGAACACGACGCTGATACGATCCGCGCCGCCGACCTGGTCGTCGATGTCGGCCCGCTCGCCGGCCAGCACGGAGGAGAAATCCTGGTCTGCGGGACAGTGGAAGACGTCATGCGCGCAAAGCGCTCTTTGACCGGAGGCTACCTGTCGGGAAGGCTCAAGATCGAGATCCCGGAAAAACGGCGGATATCCAGGGAAGCGTTGACCGTGGTGGGAGCCGAACACCACAATTTGCAGAAACTGACCGTTTCGATCCCGCTGAACGCCC
>CAZVXG010000009.1:0-12967 GCA_964631635.1 uncultured bacterium
AGCAGAAACCAATCCTCTCTGATTGACGAGATGCCGCTGCTCTGCGACTGATTTTTTCGCTACCTCCGAGTCGTCCCAGGGGCTCAATGAGAGATGGTCGAAGGAATGGCGGAAGCGCTGGCGCATTCCCGCCGTCCAGAAAGTCGAAAGGGGATAGTTTGTGTAAATGGATCCGCCGTATGTTTTGACGTCGACGTTTTCCTGGAGGTTGTTGCTGTAGGTCTGGGTGAGTTCGACCCCTAAGCGCCAAAGGGTATCGTTGACGTAGGGGTTCATCCAGGCAATCAAGATATTGTTTTGTTTCTTGCCGAGCGTTCCGCGAACGTGGAAAAACTCTCCGCCGCCTCTAAGATTGGAGATTTTGCCAGCGAGCGCTTTGCCGATTCCGCCGATGTGGAAATTGCGCTCTGTGAGATCGATTCCGCCAAAGATGTCATCTACGGAACTGAATCCCATAAAAAGGCTGATGTTGCCGGTGCTGGTTTCTTCCACTTCAATGTAAACGTCTCGGTAGTTGACGCCGAGATCAGCGTCGTCGGGATTGCGAACCGCATAGACATTGACGCTTTTGAAGTACCCGACCGCTTCGAGCCGCTGCTGCGTCGCCTTCAATTTCCGGGAGTCGAACGTTTCGCCAGGGACGAGGAGCGATTCGCGCAGGATCACATTGTTTTGCGTCGAGAAGTTGCCGAAGATATGGATGAGGCCAATCTTATACTGTTGTCCCTCTTCGATGACGTAATCGACATCGAAGACCGGTTCGTTTTCTTTGAGATTCGCCTCGAATTGAACGCTGGCGTCTATGTATCCTTTTTGTCCATAGAGATCTTTGATCGCCTGACTCGTATCGCGCATTTTCTCAGGAGAGAAGAGGCTTCCTTCAGAAAACAGCGATTTTTTCTCCAAATCGGCAGTAGAGATGAGCGTATTTCCTTCGAATCGGATGGTTCCGAAATGATAGACCTGCCCCTTTTCAGCGTTGATCTCGATGATCAGCTTTCCGCTTTGCGGGTCTTCATAGTGTCTGATATCGACCTTGGCGTCGGCATACCCTTGGTTATGGAGATAATTCAATAAGGTCACCCGATCTTGCTCAAGCGCTTCGTCGCGGTAGATTCCCGTTCCAGACATCCAACTGATGAGGAAATTATATTTTTTCAGATACATCTGCTCTTGGAGTTCGCTCTGCTCTTCTTTCGTAAAGCCGGAGAAGACAATCTCCTTGATGTAGCCAGGGTTTCCTTCGCGCACTTCGATCGCGATGTCGACTTCATTTGTCTCTGCGAGAGGGTGGACCGAGTAGGAGATCTGCGATTCGAAATAGCCTTTCTTGAAATAAAATTCTTTCACCTTATTGAAGGCTTTGTTGAAAGTCTGGCGGTTGAAAATGGCATTCGGTTTAATGTCGAGTTCGTCTTGAAGCGTGGAGGTTTTGAATTGCTGATTGCCCTCCCATTGGATTCTGTGGATCACCGGTCTTGGAGCGATGCGGATCTCGATGCAGACCTGTCCATCTTTGAGCTTCAAGGCGGGCTCTACTCGATCGTATTCTTCAGACAAGGTTTTGAGGTCGCTATCGAAGGTGAGCTGTGAAAAATGATCTCCCTGCTGCGTTTTCATCCGGGATAGGATCGGAGCTGGATCGATCGAAGTAACGCCAGGACATTCGACGATGATCTCTATGCGAGAGACTTTTTTATCATCGTAAAATTCCGCACTGGCGAGCGGCGCTGTGAGGGAGGCGAGCAGAAGGGAGAGCAGCACTTTTGACTTCAGAAATGGATCGCGCATGTCGGTGTAAATCCTATAGATCGTTAGATTATAGAAAACCTCAAGCTAATAAGTCAAAGGGGCTTTTTGATCCTCTTCGAGGAAATCCGGCCTGCTTTGCCGAGTCTTCGACAGAGGCCTGGGTTCACCATTAAAAGTTTTGACGTCCTGCGAGTGCGCGAGTGAGTGTGCCGACATCGATATATTCGAGGCTGCTTCCGACGGGGAGGCCGAAGGCAAGACGCGAAACTTTCAATTCGGGCCGCGATAGACATTTCTTTAAATGAAGCGCGGTGGTGTCCCCTTCCAACGTCGAATCGAAGGCGATGATCGCTTCCCGGATTCCGTGTTTCGCAATCCGTTCCTCGATTCTGTCGAGACGCAAAGCAGCGGCATGGCGGCCATCGAGAGGGGACAGGAGATGTTCGATGACGTGGTAGAGGCCGCGATAGGATCGGGTCGCTTCGATCGCGAAGGCGTCGCGAGGAGAGGAAACGAGGCAGAGCAGCGAAGCATCGCGGTTCGCCCCGCCGCAGAAAGGGCAGGCGTTTCGATCCGTCAAACATCCGCAAATAGAGCAGGGGGGCATCTTATCTCGAATTTCTTTCAGAATCCCGCCTAGAGCTTCGAGTTCTTCTTTCGGCCAGGCGAGGAATTCAAAGGCGAACCGCTCGGCGGTCTTGGCTCCGACGCCGGGCAGTTTTTTCAGATAAGCGGCGAGCGATAGTAAGTCGTCGGGAAGTTGTGTCATGAGTCATCAGGATAGCAAAGAAAAGGTTTTTATTCTTCGAGCATTTTCGGATGGACGGCGCGGCCGCATGTCGGACAAAGATCGGTGTGAGTGTACTTGTCGAGATAGTGCTGCACCGTAGCGATGAAAGTGGCATGGCTCCAGGTAAGAGGGGAGACGGAGAGGGGCTCGTGGGTGAAAGGGTTGATCTGCTCGGCCAAGACTCCGCTCGGGAGGGCGTGGTCTGCGACCCATTCGAGGAGTTTCATCGGCTTTTCCAGTTCTCCCAAGGTTTTGGCTAGCGCGATGTAGTATTGGGCGAGCCAGAGCGTGGTGACGAACCAGGGGTTTCCGGGAACTGTATCGCTCTGCCTATAGTAGGGGTCGTTTTCGTAGCGGGCCAGCCCGCCGCTCTCCGTATTGCACCAGAGTTTTTCAATGACCTGTTGCATCGTGCTCGCTACCTTTTCATCCGTCGCCAGGTAGGCCCCGAAGGCGAAAATAGCATAGACGCTGGCGTCGATGGTTTTGTCGATTTCGACGGATCCGTCTTTATTAAAATTGATCATCCGCGCAAACCGCTTTTCCTCCTTAAGCCAAAGATACTTGTCCATTCCGCCGCGCAAGGTAGCGGCCCCATCCCTGTACTCTTTGGCGAGGTCCGCCTCTCCGAAAATTTCTGCGAAATTGGCCGCAGCCTGTAGACCGCCATAGACGGTTGCGACGGTGAAAGTGAGGACTCCTTGCCGCTCCTCCCAAAGATCGTAGCTCGGGAGCGGGAGTCCTGTTTCCAAATTGCGGTAATTCATCATGAAATCGGCCGCCCGTTTGATGAGGGGGCGATAGAGAGGTTTGATGAATTCGACGTCCCTGAATTTATGGAAGTGGATCCACAGGGCCCAGATGACTAGCGCTGTCTCGTCTTCCTGGATAGGCAGCTGGGGTTTGCCATCTTTTTCCCACGGATGCCAGGAGCTGGCCAGCGAGCCGGAAGGGGTATATTTGTGGAGGAAGTAACCATCCTTTTCGATGATTTGCTGGCAGAACGTGTAAAAGTAGCTCGTGAATCCGTACTCCGCCATATCGAGAGCATTGGCGGTAAGCGCTCCATCCCGCGGCCACATGTAACTGTAGGTATCGCGGTTAAAGTGGATAGAGTCGGAGTCGCTCGCGGCGATGATGCTGCCGCAGTTATTGATCTGAGTCCGGCAGATGAGGAGGCTTTTTTTGTAAAGGTCGGCGACTTTTTCAGGAAGGAGGCTGTAATTGAGACTTTCTTTATGCGCCCACAGCGTCCAGTAATCTTTGGTCCGATTGAGGAGGTATTCGGGTCCTTTTTTCCGCACTTTGCCTTCTAACGCAACGACCTCGGCCCAATTCTTGCCAGCGGAGATCCAGTAGTAGCAGGTCTCTTTTTCCAACGGTTTGAGGATCAAGTGGATCGCGATGGTAGAATCGACCGATCCTTGCGCGATCGGGTTTCCTCCCAAATGCCCATCTTCGGCATCTACCCAAGTGCCTTCGCTTCCCTCGGTTTCTTTATTCCCCGTCGCGAACTCATCGACGCCGTACTTATTGTTTGCATAAACGTTGATCAAAAAGTGCCTCTCGCCCTTGTAGTGGAGCATCGCGCCCAATTCCGGCCGGTGGGCGGCGGTATCTCCGATCTCATTGCCGTAGATATGGAAATCGTGGTTGAAGAAAAGACGCACATCTTTTTCTTCGTCGGATAAGTTCTCAACGATCATTTTTCGCAAATAGATGTTCTCATGGAAATCGACGAGGTCGTGAGACTGGATGTGAAGATTCAACGAGGAGTTTGCCAGGTCGACATTCGTGACAAGCGTGTTATCGAGATAGTTCCGTTTGATCTCCCAGCCGTCGGGCAGCCAGCGGAATTCGCCGTTTGTCCAGACGCCGAAGCGGAACGGTTCCCCCCTGGTGTGGTTCTCTGCTCCCACATGAGGGAAATTGAGCTCGCGCAAGATATAGTCTTTGTCGAACGAGACGAGAAGGCATCCATTCCCGACGGGGATATCTCTAGGCATCAATAGCTCTTTGCTAATTGTTTGGCGGCCGCCTTGGCCTCTTGCAATTTTTGCTCCCGCTGCTTACGCTCCATGTCCATCGGTTCCGCGATCACCATCGAAATATCAGAAATCCCGACGAAACCGAAAATCGTGCGAAGATAGGTTTCCTGGAAATCGTACGCGGAACCCGGCGGGTATTGCCCGCCGCGGCTGGCGGCGATGACCATTTTCTTATTTTTCACAAGCCCTTCCGTGCTTCCGTCTTCCTTATATTGGAACAAATATTTTGGCTGGACGATGATGTCGATATAGTGTTTCAACATGTAGGGGATGCTGAAATTCCACATGGGGGTCGTAATGAGGTAAAGGTCCGCTGTCTTGAACCGTTCGATGTGGGCAATGATCTCGTTCCAGAGCTCTTTTATTTCTCCGAACAGGTTTCTCCCGTCCAGCAGTATGTATTTTCCGTCTACTCTTCGCATCGAAAGGGCGGGCAAGGTTGCTTTGGCCAAATTTAATTCGTCGAACACCCAATCGTGGTGTCTCGCCCGGAACTCTTCGAGAAAAGCTCCGGAAATCTCTAGCGTTCGCGACGCTTCTTCCCGCGGGGTTGCAATGATGTGGAATAGTTTTTTTTTCATCCCTCCTCCGTTGGGAAACCCGGCCCAAAAGACGGGTTACTGCAAACAATCTCGGGCTTTGAGGGCAGGATCTTTTCAAAAGCAAAGATGGGGCCGAGTTCGAAGAAAGGCCCTCAAGCGCCAAAACCCCAGGCCTTAAGGCCTGGGTTCACTCCACGAGGTTCCTCTTTGTTATTTTCGAAACGTATCAGTTTTCTCACATTTTATCAAAAAATGTCATTCTACCATTGAGCCAGCTCGCAAAACTCCATTTCGGCCCAAGAAAGCGAGTTTTCGAGAACTGGCTCCAGTTATCAAAATTAAACTTCAGAACTGCGGACGGCTTTTACCTGCGACTCGGCAAAATCCGTTGCGCATTTCTAAACCTTATTTTTGATAAATGATATTACTCGCAGCGCCGGAGGAGATTTTCTTTTAATGGGGTGTTCAGATATACTTGAAGCACTCGTAATCCAATAGATTTTTTGAGATTTAACATTCAAGAAATGACTAGGAAAGCAAAAATTATTGGCACCGGATCTTACTTACCTTTCCGGGTTCTGACGAATCAGGATCTGGAGCGGATGGTGGATACTTCAGACGAATGGATCCTCTCTCGGACTGGCATGAAGGAACGGCGCCTGGCCCGTCAAGATGAGTATACGTCTACTATGGGCGCTGCCGCCGCTCGCGTCGCTATTGAGGATGCGCGCCTGGCGCCTGGCCAGATCGATTTCATCCTGGTCGCTACGCTTACTCCCGATTACATTTTTCCCAGCACTGCCTGCCTGATCCAGCACGAAATTGGAGCCAAAAAAGCAGGAGCAGCCGATGTTCAGGCTGCCTGTACAGGCTATCTCTATGTTTTATCGATGGCGAAAGCTTGGGTCGAAGCGGGGGTCTACCGAAATATTTTAGTTGTCGCGTCCGAGAAACTCTCCTCGATCATCGATTATAAGGATCGATCCACCTGCATCCTTTTTGGGGATGGCGCTGCCGCATGCGTGGTCTC
Source organism: uncultured bacterium (assembly GCA_964631635.1). Classification (GTDB taxonomy): domain Bacteria; phylum Chlamydiota; class Chlamydiia; order Chlamydiales; family SM23-39; genus DALYFE01. The sequence goes on from CAZVXG010000009.1 coordinate 6,163, forward strand.
TTGCGAGGGGAAGGGATTATCGATAGCGTCGATCCGGCTGGGGGCCGATGGAGAACAGGCGGAGTTGCTGATGCTGCCGGGGGGAGGCTGCCGCCATCCCGCTTCCGCCGCTTCTCTTGCCAGCGGGATGCACTATATAAAGATGGCTGGCAATGAGGTGTTCAAGCATGCCGTCCGGCGCATGGAATCGGCCAGCAGAGAATGCCTCGAAGCCGCGTGCGTGAGCGAGCAGGATGTCGCCTGGATCATCCCGCATCAGGCGAATATCCGGATCCTCGATGCGATGGCGAAACGATTCGAACACCTTCCTCAGGATCGCGTGTATAAAACCGTACAAAAATATGGGAATACATCCTCCTCTTCATTGGGCATTGCCCTCGATGAATGGAGGAGGGAACAGTTGGGGAAACCGGGGGAAAAGATCCTATTGACCGCCTTCGGCGCGGGATTTACATGGGGAGCGGCGCTTTTGCATCATGAGTAAAAGGAACATCGCTTTTCTCTTTCCTGGACAAGGAGCCCAGTATCCTGGGATGGGGAAGGACTTTGCCGCCTCGTTCGCGGTGGCCAGAGAGACTTTTGAAGAGGCTGACGATCTATTAGGAGAAGACCTGTCCCGCGTCGTATTCGAAGGTCCCGCTGATCTATTGACTGAGACAAAACATAGCCAACTCGGGATTTTTGTGACGAGTTTGGCGATTCTTCGGACGATCGAACAGCAGCTTCCTGAATGGAAGCCCTCCGTTTGCGCTGGCTTAAGCCTGGGGGAATATTCGGCGCTCTCAGCTTCCGGAAGATTGGGATTTAAAGAGACGCTGCTCCTCGTCCGCGAGCGCGCGCGCCTGATGAACGAGGCTTGCAAGCGAACGTCTGGCACAATGGCTGCCGTACTCGGCCTCGATGCGGCGAGCATCGACGCGGCTCTTCGGGGACAGCCTGAAGTGTGGGTTGCAAACTATAATTGTCCTGGGCAAACAGTCATTTCGGGGACGATGGAAGGGGTGGAAAATGGGAGCCGGATCTTGAAAGCAAAGGGAGCGAAGCGGGTATTGCCGCTTGCCGTCCACGGAGCTTTCCACAGCAGACTCATGCAACTGGCCCAAGATGGGCTGGCTCCTTTTATCGCAGCGGCTCCCATCGGGGAAAGTCCAGTGGGCTTCGTCATGAATGTCCCTGGCCGATTGGTCGCTTCGCCTCAAGAAGTGAGGCGCTATCTGACCGATCAAGTGACCCACTCCATCCGCTGGGAGCAGGGGATTCGCTCCATGGAAGGGATCGAACTTTTTCTCGAGATTGGATGCGGTAAGACCCTCGCGGGATTGAATAAAAAAATCGGCGTCGCTGGATTTACCCAGTCGATCGATAAAGTCGAAGACCTGGAACAAATCGGAGGCTTATGCAGTTGCTAAAAGGGAAGACAGCGTTGATTACCGGAGGAACTGCGGGCATCGGCAAGGCGATCGCGGTTCTATTCCTCGAGCAGGGCGCCGATGTGGCGATTTTCGGCACTCATAAGGAACGGGCTGACCAGGCAGTGGCAGAAATGGAAAAATCGAAAGCCGATCCCCAGCAAAGAATCCGCTCCTTTCTCGTCGATGTCTCGAAGACGAAAGAAGTCGAAGAGACTACGGCCAAACTCCTGGAAGAATGGGGGAAGATCGACATCCTCGTCAACAATGCCGGCATCACGCGCGACAATCTTTTGATGCGGATGAGCGAAGAAGATTGGGATCGGGTCGTCGACGTCAACCTGAAATCGATTTACAATACCTGCCGCGCCCTATGCCGTTCGATGATGAAGGCGCGCTCGGGATCCATCATCAATATTGCGTCTATTGTCGCCTTGACCGGGAATGCCGGCCAGGTAAATTATGCTGCATCGAAATCTGGAATGATCGGATTTACGAAATCCCTCGCTAAGGAATTCGCGAGCCGCGGCGTTCGGGCGAATTGTGTGGCTCCGGGGTATATCGAAACGCAGATGACCGATGTTCTACCCGCACCGATCAAGGAGCAGATCCTCGGCAAGATCCCGCTCAGCCGCATCGGGCAGCCTCGCGATATAGCGCATGCAGTTTTATATTTAGCCAGCGACCTTTCAAGCTACGTCACCGGACAAGTGATCGCGGTCGATGGCGGAATGGTCATGTAGGAATTCATTAACAGTAGGAAAATTATGGCAATACAACAGGAAATCATCGAGATTATCGTCGAACAGCTCGGCGTTGATGCTGCCGATGTGACGCCGGAGAAATCTTTCGTCGAAGATCTCAACGCCGATTCGCTCGATCTCACAGAACTCATTATGACTTTCGAAGAGAGATTCGGATTTGAGATTTCGGAAGAAGATGCCGAAAAATTGAAGACGGTTTCCGATGCCATCGAGTACATCGAAAAGCGGAAAGTCAACGCGTAGCGCTTACGAGAGATAGGCTCTGCTCCTATCTCTCTATTTTTCCTTTGATACCAATTAAAATTTTTGATACGGTCTCTGGGCTCTGTATAACAAACACGGTGCCCTATGATCCATTCCATTTTTTTCCTGTTCACAGTTCTATCCATTTTCGCTCAATCCGCAAGTACAGCCGCGCTGGCAGGAGTCACCCCATACACAGCGGTTTATCCGATCGATCCATCGCAACGGGGAGCGGATATTATCTCGATGGTGAACACTCTTTCATCCTTCCCTTATTTCGTTTTCGGAGCTTCCGATGTCGTGATTCAAACGACGCTCAGCCAGAATTTTACAAGCAGTTCCAATGGGACGCAGGGATTGATTCCGTTTGTCCAGACATTTAATCCGTCTTTTGCCGCGCCGCATAACACTCTTTTGATCGTTACCTATAGTACATCCCCAACTACGAATCTCTTGACCAATCAATATGCGGTCGTTCCTGTGGAGCAAATATCAGAAGTGATCTATTCGAATACCACAATTCCCAATACCAGTGTCTTTACCTCAACGATCTCGAGTGGAGTTCTCCCATATTACCAGGTCAACATGATGCAGAGGGCTGCGGATATCCAAAGCGTCGTCTATACCCTAAATAATAATCCCATCTTTAACAATAGGGGGATCCAAAAAGTTTCGATGCAAACGACCTTGAGAGGTCCCTTTTACACGCCGAGCGGTGGATCCACTGTAATTGTAAACGGGACGATCTCTCTGGTGCAAGACGTTACTCTTACAGGCAGCCGGAACGGCACTCTTATGATCGTCAGGTATCTAGTCAACAATCTGAATACCTATATCGTTGTTTCTCCAGAACAAGTTACAGGAATTACTTATTCCCGTTCATAAGAACAGGGAACTCTTAAAATTCCTGGAAAAAGATCAAAATGGGCGTCAAATGAGAAAAAACTTTTTTACCTTTAATCTTTTCATCATTGCCACGGTCACGGCATCAGTATATGAGTGTGTCCCGTTAATCCTTTCATGATCCTAATACTCTCTGCATCCAGAATACGATGAGAGCTAATGATGTGCATGATCTCCAGGACTCCGCCCCTTCAACCTGGCAAAGGGCTTTCGCGCCCTTTGCAAACCCCAAAAAACAGGATACGGGTTTGGGACAAAGTCCCAACCTGCAAATCTTTAGCTTAAGCCTCGCAGCGTCATCCTTAGCCGCCTCGGCGTGATCCTGTAATTGTTGCATACCGCAAAGATATGGTAACAGTCGAGCGAGAAAGTATGCTACATCAAGGATTTATTTGCATTATCGGGATACACTCTTTGTTTGCAAAGAATTCAGGTCTGTAATAAAATTTAGCATCTAAGAAAATAAATAATAAGGTCTTTATGGTCGCTATTGCGAAAATTCAAAATTCTCATATTGAAGGTGTTAAGAGCAATCTCTCTCAAACTGTATCCAGCAAGCTTAAAACCGCGACAGAAACTGTTCAACGCGCTGCGAAAACGGTTTTGAACTTTGGTACGCATCCTCTAGTTGTCTATTTTGTGGCGACCAATGTGTTCCGTTCTTACATGGTTGGGATTTCGATCCCTCAAATGATGAAGCTGGATGTGGCTGCAGCAGTCCTGGTCGGCTTTCCTGCTGCCGTTGCCGCTGGTTTTACGCGCTTGAAATTCAATGCGAGGACTACTCCGCTCATGACCAAGATCCAAGAACCCCAGTCCAGCCTCGTCATTTCCGTCACATCGCAAAACTTTAAAACGGAAGTCCTGGAGTCCAAAATCCCCGTTATCCTGGATGCTTATGCGACCTGGTGTCCTCCTTGCAGAGCAGTAGCGCCCACTTTTTCTGAACTCAGCAGGGAAATGAACGGTAAGATCAAGTTCGTCAAAATGAACGTGGACAAAGAACCATCGTTGGCAAAAGAGCTGCAGATTGAGATGATGCCGACGTTCCTGATTTTCAAAGACGGAAAGATTGTGGATCGCCAAGTGGGTGGAATGGATAAAACCGCTTTTCTCACAAAGTTTGTAAAATGCCTGATATGAGCTGGACGTTCAGGATCTAGGAGCAGAGAAGATGGTATATTGGCGCTACCCTTCGGTTGGAGGACTTGGCTTTTGGGGGAATTCAAAAAGCGGAACTACTGCGTTCCTATGAACTTGCGATCCGCTAGACATTCAGGATCTGAAAGCAGAGAAGATGGATGTCTTCCTCCAGATCCTTTCGTTTCGTCGCGAACCCAATTTCCTTTTGCAACATGGAGACGGTCGTTTCCAGGCCATCTTGAGCAAAGACTTTCAGTGCTTTAGATAGAAAGTCGGCGATCTTCTGCGGGTCGCGATAAAAGGCGGAAAATCCCCGATTAAAAAGAAAAAAGAAGTCTCCCGTCTCGACTTTGATCGGAGCGGCCTCTTTCTTGATGAATGTTCCCTCCTCCAGCGACCAGACGAGAGGGGTGAGCGGGCCATGCCACTGCATTTGGGAGCGGGCTTTGTCTAGACTTAGGGAGGTATGCGTTTGACTTTCCTTAGAGTATTTATAGCGCGTCAATAATTGGTACATCCCCTCGAATCCCTCTTCTTCAGCTTCGGCCATGTGGATGTGGAAATATTGGGAATCTTCCCCTTTGGGAAAATCGAGGAGCAGTCCTTTCGGATGCTCCGAAAAGAATGTGATCGGCTTCACTGCCACCGCATCGGATCTGCACTCGTCGATATTTTTCTGAAGCATCAGGTGCTGCAGAAGCATAGAGCATTCATATTCGCCGTATATCCGCTCGCGGAGCAGGGAATTTTCCTTCAGCCGGTTGATATTTTCATGGAGGCATTCGCTCATTGTATTGAGCGTATTGGCCAATTGGGCGATCTCCTTGGGTCCCTGGACCTGGATCGATTCTCCATATTGGCCGGCGGCGATCGCGAGGGCGGAATTGTTCAATTTTTGCACCGGGCGCGATATTCTGTTCGCGATGAAATAAAGGGTGGCCACCACGATCAAGATCGTGAACCCCGCGCTGCATAAAATGAGGAGCAGGCATTCCTGAAATTTTTCGTCGATCAAGCCGACCGAAATATCTGCGGCCATCAGTCCCGTTATCTGCCCCTGCTCGTCATAAATAGGGGCGTAGCCAGTCATGACTTTCTTGCCTGCGCTTTTGTAGACAGGAGTGATATGGACGCTTTTTGGAATCGAAGCGATATCGGGAGAATCGAGAGGGATCGCGCGGAGATTGGTGATTTCCAGCTCTTCGCGGATCCAGCCCTGATCGAGTTTCTTCAGGGCGGCCGCACTGACCGCCGCCGCTCGAAGGCGCGTTTTGAAGCCGTCGATGATCTCTCCATGCCAATTATAAGCGAGCAGGCTCGAGACCAGGGCGATGCTGCCGATCAGCGTTGGGAGGAGAAACAGGAGGAGGCGGGTTCTAATCTTCATCTAGTTCTATTTGTTATGCCGGCAGGGGAGTTGATGGGCGTAGGCTTGGAGCAGGGAGACGGAAACGGAGGGGCATTCGGACATGATCGACAGGAGGTGGCTGCGGGATAAGGTGAGGAAAATGGCGTCAGTTTTGCATAGGGCTGCATAGCCTCTCGGCTGCTCGTTGAAGAGCGATTCGTCTCCGAAGTAATCGCCGTAGCCAAGTTCGCAGTGGGGCTTCATCCGCTCGTCGCAGATTTGGACGGAGCCTTTCTCAATGAGATAGATTCTGTTCGCGACCTGTCCGGGCATGAAGATCTTTTCTCCAGCATCATAGTCGTCTTCATGGAGTTTTTCAGCGATGGCGAGGAGTAGCTCCAGGTCGAGATCGCTGAAAAGGCGCACTTTTTTCAAGAAGAAAGCTTTTTCGATCAAACTCTTTGTCATGTCTCTAATAGCTCGTATGCATATTGATGGAAAGTTTTATCCGACCGTTTCATCTGCTCCCTGAGCTGCAGGCGCCAATTCGGCATTTGGAGTTTTGCCTTTAACCGGATGGCGACTACTTTATCGAACAGGGAGGAGGACTCGTCGAGTTTGCCTAAGAATTCGGGTAGGGTCAGCTGAGGGTAGTCGCCATGCCATTTCAGGCAGGCGGCCATTTTTTCTTCGAGCGGAAGGTCGTCTACAAGAGGGGCGATCAGGCGGAAAATGCGGGTATCGCAAGTTTTCTCCAGGCTTTCGACGGCATGGGAATGGATTTTCGCATTCCGGCTGTGGAGCGCCCGAACGAGGAGCTCCGGATCCTCGAGCGACCCGGCCGCTCCGAGCATGTGGATGATGAAGTCGATGACCGATTGGTACCCTGCGAAGAGAGCGCTTTGCAGCATCTCGAGATCGTACAGGGGATATTGATTTTGGATCGTATGGCCGAAGTAAAAATAGAAGTAGGCCCGTTCGATTTCGATGTCGAG